>JAKAZN010000155.1 GCA_021815835.1 Pseudomonadota bacterium | reverse complement strand
ACGGCACCCAGCTTGCCGTCTCCGTCCGCGGCGCCGCCTTGCCCGCCCGCATCGTCCGCCTGCCCTTCGTCCCCCACCGCACCGCCGCCTGATCCCTCCCAGGAGCCCGCGCCATGCCCCCGAAAACCCCGGATATCCGCTACTCCCGCGACCACGAATGGGTCCGCCTCGACGGCGACATCGCCACCATCGGCATCAGCGACCACGCCCAGGAAGCCCTCGGCGACCTGGTCTTCGTCGAACTGCCGCAGGTGGACCGCGACCTGGAAGCGGGCGAGGCCTGCGCCGTGGTCGAAAGCGTCAAGGCCGCCTCCGACGTGTTCGCCCCGCTGGCCGGCAAGGTGGTCGAGACGAACGGCGCGGTGGTGGACGAACCCGCCCTCATCAACGGCGACGCCGAAGGCGAGGGCTGGTTGTTCCGCCTGGAAATCGACGATCCCGACGCGGTCGAGGCCCTGATGGACGCGGCCGCCTACGCCGCCTTCCTCGAGGAGGAAGGCGCGTGACCACCGCCCGCGCCCAACTTGCCGCCGAGGCCGACGCCTTCGCCCCACGCCACATCGCCCCGCGCGAGGCCGACATCGCCGCCATGCTGCGCACCCTGGGCGCCGACAGCCTGGAATCCCTTGCCGCCCGCGCGGTTCCCCCCGCCATCCGCGCCACCGGCCCCCTCGACCTGCCCCCGCCCGCCACCGAGGCGGAAATCCTCGCCGAACTCGCGGACCTCGCCGCGCGCAACGGCACGCGGCGCCCGCTCATCGGCATGGGCTATCACGGCACGCTCACCCCCTCGGTCATTCTCCGCAACGTGCTGGAAAGCCCCGCCTGGTACACCGCCTACACGCCGTACCAGGCGGAGATTTCCCAGGGCCGGCTGGAGGCGCTGCTGATCTTCCAGACCCTGATCCGCGATCTCACGGGGATGGAGATCGCCAACGCCTCCCTGCTCGACGAGGCCACCGCCGCGGCCGAGGCGGTCGCGATGGCGCACGGCATCGCGCGCACCAAATCGGACACGATTGCCATCGCCGCCGACCTCCATCCGCAAACCCGAGCGGTGGTGGAAACCCGCGCCCGCCCCTTGGGGTGGCGCATCGTGGAGGTTGCGCCTGGCGACCCCGCCGCGCTCATCGCCGCCACGCCCTTCGCCGCGATCCTGTCCTATCCCGGGACCACCGGCGCGGTCCGCGACCTCAGCGCCGAGATCGCCGCGATCCACCAGGCCGGCGCGCTCGCCATCGTCGCCGCCGACCCGCTGGCGCTGGTGGCCCTGACCCCGCCGGGCGCGATGGGCGCCGATGTCGTGGTGGGATCCGCGCAGCGTTTCGGCGTGCCCATGGGCTTCGGCGGCCCCCACGCCGGATTCTTCGCCACCCGCGACGCGTTCAAGCGCCACATGCCGGGCCGGCTGGTGGGCGTGTCGGTGGACCGCGCCGGCGCGCCGGCGCTACGCCTCGCGCTGCAAACCCGCGAGCAGCATATCCGCCGCGAGAAAGCCACCTCCAACATCTGCACCGCGCAGGTGCTGCTGGCGGTGATCGCCGCGTTCTACGCGGTCTGGCACGGACCCGACGGCCTGACGCGCATCGCCGCCCGCGCCCATCTGATGGCGCGGATGCTGGCCGACGCCGCGCGCCGCGCCGGGATCGGCGTCCGCCACGCCGCGTTCTTCGACACGCTGGCGCTTGAGGTGCCGGACGCCGACGCGCTGATCGCGCGGGCCGCCGACGCGGGCTTCGATCTCCGCCGCATCGACGCGACGGGAATCGGCATCGCGCTGGATGAAACCGTCACCGTTGCCGAACTGGACCGTCTGGCCGCGCTGCTGGGCGCGCCCCTCGACGCCGCGCCGGAGGCGTTGCCCGCCGCGCTGCATCGCGCCGCCCCGTTCCTGACCGAGCCCGTCTTCCACGCGCATCGTTCCGAGCATGGAATGCTGCGCTGGCTGCGCCATCTCGCCGACAAGGACATCGCCCTTGATCGCGGCATGATCCCGCTCGGCTCCTGCACCATGAAGCTCAACGCCGCAACCGAGATGCGCCCCATCTCCTGGCCCGGCTTCGCCGACATCCACCCCTTCGCCCCGCCCGACCAGACCGCCGGCTATGCCGCGCTGATCGAGCGTCTGTCGGCCACCCTGCGCGCCGTCACCGGCTTTCCCGCGATCTCCCTGCAACCGAACGCCGGATCGCAGGGCGAATATTCCGGCCTGCTGGCGATCCGCGCCTACCACGCCTCCCGCGGCGAGGCCGCGCGCGATGTCTGCCTGATCCCCGCCAGCGCGCACGGCACCAACCCCGCCTCCGCCGCCATGGCCGGGCTGCGCGTGGTGGTGGTGGCCTGCGATCGCGACGGCAACGTCGATCTCAACGATCTGCGCGCCAAGACCGCGCTGCACGCACCCCACCTCGCCGCGCTGATGGTGACCTATCCCTCCACGCATGGCGTGTTCGAGGCCGAAATCCGCGCCATCTGCGCCCTGGTCCACGATTCCGGCGGGCAGGTGTACATGGACGGGGCCAACATGAACGCCCAGGTCGGCCTCACCGGCCCCGCCGCAATCGGCGCCGATGTCTGCCATCTGAACCTGCACAAGACCTTCTGCATCCCGCATGGCGGCGGCGGCCCCGGTGTCGGGCCGATCGGCGTCGCGGCGCATCTGGCGCCGTTCCTGCCGAACCATCCGCTGCGCGCGGATGCCGGGCCGGCGAGCGGCATCGGCCCCGTCGCCGCCGCGCCATTCGGCAGCCCGCTGATCCTGCCGATCGCCTATGCCTATATCCGCATGATGGGCGCAGCCGGGCTCACGCGCGCCACCGAGGTCGCAATCCTCAACGCCAACTACATCGCCGCCCGGCTGGCCCCGCACTACCCCGTGCTCTATACCGGCCCCGGCGGGATGGTCGCGCATGAATGCATCCTCGATTGCCGAGGCTTCGCCGCCGAGGCGGGGATCGGCGTGGAGGACATCGCCAAGCGCCTCGCCGATTACGGCTTCCACGCCCCCACCATGTCCTTCCCCGTGCCCGGCACCCTGATGGTGGAACCCACCGAGAGCGAGCCGAAGGAAGAACTCGACCGGTTCTGCGAGGCGATGATTGCGATTCGCGCCGAGATCGCCGCGATCGCCGCGGGCCAGCTCGACCGGATCGACAATCCGCTGAAGAACGCCCCCCACACCGCGGCCGAAATGATGGCCAGCGTCTGGCGCCATCCCTATGCGCGCGAGCAGGCGGCGTTCCCGTTGCCCTTCGTGGCAAGCGGCAAATACTGGCCGCCGATCGGCCGGGTGGACAACGTCTATGGCGACCGCAATCTGATCTGCACCTGCGCGCCGGTGGAAGCGTATATGGAGGCGGCGGAGTAGCGCCGCGGCCGGCGATCGACACCGACGTTCTGGTCGGCGCGCGGCTTATTCCCCTCGCGCGATCCCGCCCATCCGCGCCGCCAGCCGCGCCGCCTCCGCCACCATTTCCTCGATCAGCACGCGCACCGGAACGACCTCGTGGATCATCCCCGCCACCTGGCCCGCCGCCGATTGCCGTCGCCCGCTCTTGTCCCCGTCATAGCGCGATCCCCGCACCAGCCGCTTCAGCTCGGTCAACTCCGCCGCGTCCGCGCCGCGCGCCAGCGCCGCCTCATAGGCCACGATCTCCGCCGTCCGGATGCACCGCACCGTTGCCCCGGTCATGGCCCGCGTGACGATCGTGTCCGTCTCCCGCATGGCCAGCAATTGCGCCCGCCCCCATGCGTTCAGATCGGACTCCTCGGTCGCCATGAACCGGGTGCCCATCTGCACCCCCACCGCGCCCAGCGCGAAGGCCGCCAGAAACCCGCGCGCATCGCCGATCCCGCCGGCGGCGAGCACCGGGATCTTCACCGCGTCCACCACCAGCGGCACGAGCGGCAAGGTGGCCACCGTGCCGACATGCCCCCCGGCCTCGGTTCCCGACGCCACCACCGCATCGACGCCTTCCGCCTCCATGCGCCGCGCATGGTCCACGGTCGGGATCACCGAAACCACCACGATCCCCGCCGCCTTGAGCCGATGCACCAGCTTCTCCCCCGGATCGGCCCGCCCGGTGGTGACGATCGGCACCCCGAGTTCGATGCAGGTCGCGGCGCAGCGCTCCGCGATCCCGGCGCCCATCGGCATGATGTTCACCCCGAACCGCTTCCCGGTCCGCGACCGAACCGCCGCGATGTCGGCTCGCAGCTTCGCATCGGTGCCGCCGAAGGTCGGCAGCACGCCGAGCCCGCCGGCCTCGCTCACCGCCGCGACCAGCTCGACCCCGCCGCCGCCCTGCATCGCGCCTTGCAGGATCGGGTAGCGAATGCCCAGCAGGTCGCAGATGACCGTGTGGAACAACGGGGGCGCGCTGCGATCCGTCACGCGGCCCTGGTCCCGGTGATCCGGCTGAGCGCGCCGGGGATGAATTCATGCGCCGCCACGGATGCGAATCCCGCCGCCCGGAAATAGCCGATCACGTCGGCCTCGGAATGGGCCAGGCCCAGCGAATCATTCACCGCCTGGCCGAGACCCCAATAGGCTGGCCCCCACGGGCCGGTCCGCGAATCATTGGTCGTCTCGCCGATCAGATGCATTTCGCCCCCCGCCAGCAGCGCGTCATGCGCCTTGCGAATGACCGCGGCGATCGTCTCGCGGCTGTACATCGGCAGGTTGGAGGCCATGATCGCCACATCGCAATCGGTCGGGAACGGGTCGCGGACGAAGTTGCACGCTTGCGCCTCCACCCGGTCGGCCACGCCATTCGCGGCGATGAACTCGCGCGCGACCTCGCACACCGCCGGCAGATCGAGCACCACGGCGCGCAGCCCCGCGTGTTCCTTCGCCGCGGCGATGCAATAGGCGCCCGAACCGCCGCCGATATCCATGATCCGCGCGCGGCCGCGCAGGTCCACCTGCCGCGCGAAGCGGCGTCCCGCGCCCATGCCGATCGCGTAGGTGGCGTTGTGGTAGCGCCGCGCGTCGGCCACCGTGAAGGTTTCGATCGCGCCCATCACCTTGAGGTCCGTGGCGCGGATATGCTCGCCCAGCCGACCCCATTCATTCCATTGCGGCTTGGTGAAGGTGATCCAGGGACCCATGTAGCCGGGCTTGCCCGCCACCAGGAAGCGCTCGACATCGGGCGCGTTCGCGTGGCGGTCCCCGGTCTTCTCCAGCAGCCCGGTCGCGCACAGCATCACCATCAGCCGTTCGGCGTTGGTCGGATGGATGCTCAGCGCCGCGGCGATCTCGTCGTAGGTTCCGGCGCCCTGGCTGATCGCGGTGAACAGCCCAACTTCGACCGCGGCCATCAGGGCGGCGGAGGCGCCGTAGGACTGGGCGATGTTCTGCAGCCGGACGGTGGTGACCGATGCCGTGTCCGCTGGCCTGGTCTGATCGCCCTGGGTCATGGCGCCCCTCCCGATATGCGATGCGGCGGGAAGCAAAGCACGCTTCGCGGGGCGGAGGAACGATCCCGGACGGTGGAGCGTTCGGCGCCCGGCCCGGCCGGCCGGGGCGGCCCGTCCTCGGCGTCATGGCCGGCCGTGGCTGGCCGCAATGTGACACCTGATCCTCGTGTGACCGCCCCGCTGGACCGCCGCCATCGCCGTCTCCCGAACCACATCACCTGGATCGCGCCGCGTTTCACCAGCCGAACGGGGCGCGGGCCAC
>JAKAZN010000154.1 GCA_021815835.1 Pseudomonadota bacterium | reverse complement strand
GGAGCTGCGGCAGATGCGCGCGCACCATATCGGCATGGTGTTCCAGAGCGTCGCGCTGCTGCCGCACCGGACCGTGCTCGAGAATGCCGCGTTCGGGCTCGAAGTGCAGGGACGGGCGAAAGCCGATCGGAACCGGACCGCGGAGGAAGCGCTCCGCAAGGTCGGGCTCGGCGAATGGCTGAAGCGGTACCCTGCGGAACTTTCCGGCGGCATGCAGCAGCGCGTGGGGCTGGCGCGGGCGATCGCGTCCGACCCCGAGATCATCCTGATGGACGAGCCGTTCAGCGCGCTCGATCCGCTGATCCGCCGGCAGCTTCAGGAGGAGTTCCGCCAGCTGATCAAGGATCTGGGAAAATCTGCCGTCTTCATCACCCACGATCTCGAAGAGGCGATCCGCATCGGTGACCGGATCGCGATCATGAAGGACGGTGTCATCATCCAGGTCGGCACCGCCGAGGAGATCGTGCTCGACCCGGCCGACGGCTACGTCGCCGATTTCGTCGCCGGCATCTCGCGATTGCATCTGGTCAAGGCCCATTCCGTGATGGTGCCCGTGGCGCAGTTCGAGCGGGAATTCCCGAACCGCGAGATCGGTGCGCTCTGCCAGACCTTTCCGGACGCGGACATCGACGATCTGATCGGTCTGACCATGCGCTCCGAGGAGGATGCGATCGCCGTCGTGGATGGCGGGAGCGTGGTCGGCGTGGTGACCACGCGCAATCTGCTGCGCGCGGTCAAGGGCACGCCGACCGGCGGCCGCAGCACCGAGTTGTGACGGAGCGCGCGATGATGGACAGCAGGATCTTCGTTCACGGGTTCGACGCCGGGACCAACGCCGCCTTGAAGTGGCTGAGCAACCATGGCGACGTGGTCTTCAACCCGATCAGCGCGGCGCTGGGGGGGGTCTATTCCGGCGTCCGCTGGGTGCTGATGCTGCCGCCGTTCTTCGTGCTGGCGGTGGTGGTCGCGGTCATCGGGTGGCGCATGGTCAATGCCTGGTTCGGGCTGCTTGCCGGGCTGGCTCTGGCCTTCTGCGCGACCATGGGCCTGTGGCCCCAGACCGTCAGCACACTGGCACTGGTGATCACCGCGACGCTGATGGCGCTGGCGGTGGGACTGCCGGCCGGCGTGATCACCGGATACGCCCCGGGATTGGACAATGCGCTCGAACCGGCGCTGGATCTGATCCAGACCCTGCCGCCCTACATCTATCTGCTGCCGGCGATCGCGCTGCTGGGCTACGGACCGGCGACCGCGCTGGCGGCGACCGTCATCGTTGCGATTCCGCCGGCCGTCCGGCTCACCTCGCTCGGGATCCGGATGACGCCCGCGGAGTATATCGAGCTGGGCGATGCCTTGGGCATCACGCCCTGGCAGATGTTCTTCAAGATCCGCCTGCCGTTCGCCATGCCGAGCATCATGGCTGGCGTCAACCAGAGCCTGATGATGGCGTTCGGGATGGTGGTGATCGCCGGAATCGTCGGCTCGGGCGGGCTCGGCCAGACGATCTACAATGCGATCCGCACGCTCGACATCGCGAAATCGATCGATGGCGCCCTCGCCATCGTCATCCTGACCATGGTGCTCGACCGGATCACACAGAGCGCGTCGGGCGCGCGCGCGGGAGAGAGAGGATGAACCCCCGCGCGCTGCACTTCTCGCCCGGGGTCGTGCTGGCCCCGGTCGTGGATTGGCTGAACAACAATCTCCATCCGCTGTTCGCGACCATCAGCCGGCTGTGCGACGCCATCCTCTCGGCGATCCAGACCGTTCTGCTCTGGGCTCCCGCCCCGGTGGTGATCGCCGTCGTGGTGCTGGCCGCCGGCTGGCTCCTCAGTGTGCGGCTGGCGATTCTCGCGGGCCTGGCGCTCGGCTTCTGCCTGGTGGCGGGGCTCTGGCACCAGTCGATGGCGACGATCGCCCTGATCACGGTCGCGGTTTCGATCTCCGTGCTGATCGCGTTTCCGCTCGGCGTCCTGGCCTCGCGACGCAAGACGCTGGCCGCCGTTCTGCGCCCGATCCTCGACATCATGCAGACCGTGCCGCCGTGGGTCTATCTCATTCCGGCGGTGATCATCTTCGGCCTCGGGCGGGTGCCGGCGCTGATCGCGACCGTCGTCTACGGGATCCCGCCGATGCTGCGGCTGACCACGCTCGCCTTCAACCAGGTGCCGAAGGATCTGCTCGAACTCGGCCAGGCGATCGGCGCCCCGCCGCGCGACGTGCTGTTCAAGATCGAGCTGCCCGCGGCGAAGCCGACCCTGCTCGTGGGGCTCAACCAGTGCATCCTGATGTCGCTCGCGATGGTGGTGCTGGCCGGGCTCGTCGGCTCCGGCGGGCTGGGCGGGGAGGTGACGCGCGGGCTCACGCGGATGGACATGGGGCTCGGCTTGCGGGCGGGTCTTGCGATCGTCGCCGTGGCGGTCCTGCTCGACCGGCTGTCCAAGGGGGCGCTCCAGCGCCGCCGCCCGGGAAAAGCGGGCTGACCGAGGCCGCTTTCCCCGCTCGACCGGCCCGGATCGCGCCGGATACCTTTCCCGATCGCAACGGGTGTTGCGAACATGAACTGACTGCAACTCTTGCCTTGACCGCCGGCCGGCCGCATGACATATTGCCGATCTCGTCGCGCGGCAACAAACATTGTAATCGGCTGCGCCCGACGGACACAGGGAGGAAGGAAGTGGTTGGAATGAGGAAGAGGTCGGTCACGGCATGGATGGGCAGCGTCGCCCTCGGCGGGGCGCTGCTCGCGGGTGCAACCGTGGTTGGCGCCGCGCGAAGCGAGGCGGCGGGGCCGCAGTTCAAGTTTGCGATGATCACCCACGCGCAGCCTGGGGACACGTTCTGGGACATCATCCGCAAGGGGGCGGAGGCGGCGGCGAAGAAGGATCATGTGCAGCTGGTCTATCTTGCCAACCCCAACGCGGCTGGGGAGGCGCAGCTGATCTCCAACGTGGTACAGCAGAAAGTGAACGGGATTGCGCTGACGCTGGCGTTTCCTGATGCGATGAAGGGGGCGCTGGCGCAGGCGCAGAAGGCGGGCATTCCGATCGTGGGCTTCAATGCCGGTGGCGATGCCTGGAAGAAGGCCGGTCTCCTGATGTATGTCGGGCAGGACGAGACCATCGCCGGCGAAGCGGTTGGCGAGCGGCTGAACGCGGAAGGCGCGAAGAACGCGGTCTGCGTCGACCAGCAGCAGGGCGCGGTGCAGCTCGAGGCGCGCTGCAACGGCATCAAGAAGACCTTCAAGGGCAAGCTCGACGTTCTCTATGTCAACGGCTACGACATGGCGGGCGCGCAGGCGCGCATCACCGCGAAGCTGCAGCAGGACCCGAAGATCGACTATATCGTGACGCTGGGCGCGCCGTTCGCGCCGGTGGCGCTGAGCGCGGTGGCGGGGGCGCACAGCCACGCCAAGGTGGGCACGTTCGACATGTCTCCGGTGGCGATCAACCTGATCGCGCAGGGCAAGCTGCAATGGGCGGTCGACCAGCAGCCGTATGTCGAAGGCTATGAGGCGGTCGATCTGCTCTGGCTCTACCTGACCAACGGGGACACGGTGGGTGGTGGCGGGCCGGTGCTGACCGGGCCGTCCTTCGTGACCAAGGCGAACGCCGCCCAGGTCGCCAAATTCGCCAAGCGGGGCACCCGCTAACTCCGCCGACCAGGCCGGGCATCGGCCCCGGGCCTGCGGCCGGATCGAACCGGCCGCAGGCAGGGGACGGAAAGGGGAGGACGATGAGCACAGCGACACGAGAGGTGCAGCCGGGCACGCGACGGCTGCCGGTGGCGCAGTCGCGCTGGAAGCGGCTGTTCAAGCGGCCGGAGGCGGGCGCTCTCGCCGGTGCCGTGCTGGTCTATCTCTTTTTCACGGTGGTTGCCCCGCCGTTCCGCGGTGCGGAGGCGCTGGCGACGGTGCTCTACCAGTCGGCGACCATCGGCATTCCGGCGGTGGGGGTGTCGCTGCTGATGATCGGCGGCGAGTTCGATCTCAGCGCCGGGGTCGCCGCCACCACCTCCTCGCTGGCGGCTTCGATGTTCGCGACCGAGATCGCCGGCAACCTGTGGGCCGGGGTGGTCTTCGCGCTTCTGGTCTCGCTCGCGATCGGGGCGCTGAACGGCTATCTCTTCGTGCGCACCCGGCTGCCGAGCTTCCTGGTGACGCTGGCGACCTTCCTGATGCTGCAGGGGCTGAACATCGCGATCACCAAGCTGGTCACCGGCAATGTCGCGACCCGCGACATCAGCCATATGGCCGGCTTCGCCTCGGCCCATGCGCTGTTCGCCTCGAGCTTCACGATCGGCGGGGTGACCGTCAGCATCGCGATCTTCTACTGGATCGCGTTCGTGCTGCTCGGCACCTGGGTGCTGCTGCGCACCAAGGTGGGCAACTGGATCTTCGCCATCGGCGGGCAGAGCGACAGCGCGCGCGCGGTGGGCGTTCCGGTGCGGGCGATGAAGATCGCGCTCTTCATGGTGGTGGGGTTTTCGGTCTGGTTTCTCGGCATGCACATGCTGTTCGCCTATGACACCGTGCAGTCCGGGGCCGGCGTCGGCAACGAACTGTTCTACATCGCGGCCGCCGTGGTCGGCGGCTGCCTGCTGACCGGCGGCTACGGCTCGGCGGTGGGCTCGGCGTTCGGCGCCTTCATCTTCGGCATGGCGATGGAGGGCGTGATCTACGCCGACTGGGACTCCGACTGGTTCATGTTCTTCGTCGGCGCGATGCTGCTGCTGGCGACGGTGTTCAACACCTGGGTGCGCGCGCGCGCGAGCAGTGGCCGCTGAGGGAGGCGGATACCATGGAAGAACATTCCTCCAACTCCTCGAACCCGATCATCGAACTCAGGAACGTGGGCAAGAGCTACGGGCCGATCAGCGCGCTGCGCGGCATCAACCTCAGTGTGCGACAGGGCGAGGTGACCTGCATCCTGGGCGACAACGGGGCCGGCAAATCGACGCTGATCAGCATCATCGCCGGGCTGCACGCGCACGACGAGGGCACCTATGCGGTCGATGGCAAGCCGGTGCGCTTCGCCTCGCCGCGCGAGGCGCTCGATCTCGGCATCGCCGCGGTCTATCAGACGCTGGCGCTGGTGCCGCTGCTGCCGGTGTGGCGCAATTTCTACCTGGGCTCGGAACTGGTGCGCGGGGTGTGGCCGTTCCGCCGGCTCGACCTCAAGACGATGTGGGAGGCGACGGGGGCGGAACTCCATCGCATGGGCATCGATCTCGCCGATCTCGAGCAGCCGGTGGGCACGCTCTCGGGCGGCCAGCGCCAGGTCGTCGCCATCGCCCGCGCGATCCACTTCGGCGCCCGCGTGCTGATCCTCGACGAGCCCACCGCCGCACTCGGCGTCACCCAGTCGGGGATCGTGCTGAAATACATCGCCCAGGCCGCCCGCGAGCAGGGGCTCGGCGTGATCTTCATCACCCACAACCCCCACCACGCCTACATGGTCGGCGACCATTTCCTGGTCCTCGCCCGCGGCGAACTCGACCTCGACTCGCCCCGCTCCGAACTCAGCCTCGAAAACCTCATGTTCCACATGGCCGGCGGCGCCGGCCTCAACGCCCTCGAACACGAACTCCACCGCGCCCCCGCCCCCGCCTGAACCCAGAGCACCCGCCGCAGGCGCGGGCTGCTTCGGCGCGGGCTGCGGGATCGCGCCCGTGTGCGGTGGTGCGTGCGCCGGCCAGGCACGAAGAAAGGCGTG
>JAKAZN010000153.1 GCA_021815835.1 Pseudomonadota bacterium | reverse complement strand
CTTGAGCACGGTCCAGCGGCGACCCTCGTGTTCGATGACCTGGCCGGCGCGGATCAGGTTGGCCTGCTGCTTCATGGCGTGCGTGTCTCGGGGATTTGGGGAAGCGGGGTGTCTAGCCCGGGCGGGTCCCAAGGGCAAGGTTGGGCCAAGGTTAGGCCGGTGCCCTGGTGCGCATGGCCGGGGTTCGCCGGCCGGCCCGGCGCGCGGTTGCCCCCGCCGGCATGCGCGCGATAGACGCAGGGTCCCCGCCATGAAAGGCCGATCCGCATGGACCTCAAGGACCATATCCGCGGCATTCCGGATTTCCCGAAGCCCGGCATCCTGTTCTACGACATCTCCACCCTGCTCCGCGACGCCGATGCCTGGCAGGTGGCGATGGGGCGGATGGCCCGCGCGGTGCTGCCGTTTCAGCCCGACCTGCTGGCCGGGATCGAGAGCCGGGGCTTCCTGATCGCTGCCCCCCTGGCGCTGAAACTGGGCTGCGGCTTCGTGATGCTGCGCAAGCGGGGCAAGCTGCCGGGCGCCACCCGGGGCCTGGATTACGCGCTGGAATACGGCACCGATCGGATCGAGATCCAGGCGGACGCGGTGAGCCCGGGCCAGCGCGTGGTGGTGGTCGATGACCTGCTGGCGACGGGCGGGACCCTCGCGGCGGGGATCGCGCTGCTGCGATCGGCGGGCGCGGTGGTGCCGGCGGCGGCGGCGCTGATCGAACTGGCCTTCCTCGGTGGGCGGGCCCGGCTGGACGTTCCGTGCGAGGCGCTGGTTTCCTACGATAGCTGATCGGGCGCGATCAACCATCCAACAGGCGCAGCGCCGCCTCCGGCCCGTCCAGGATTTCCACCAGGCGCATCCGGTCCATGCGGGTCAACGGATGGCTCTCGGGCAGGTCGCGCACCCGGGCGGCGGCATCGCGGAACAGCGTGTCATAGGCGTTGGCGCCGCCGATGCGGCGGGCCTCCTGCTCCAGGTCGCGCAACCCGCGCGCGGCGCGTTCCAGCCCGGGCAGGTCGGCTGCGATCGTGGCCGGCGCCAGCGCGGCGAGCGGGGTCATCACGGCGGTCGCGCATTCGGCGGCGACGCGCGCGCGGCAGTCGGCATCGATCCGCCCGGCGAAACCGAGCAGCGCGGCGCGCTGGGCGGGGCCGGTGCGGTCCACCAGCGCCGCCACCAGCCTTCCGGCACGCCGTACCGCCCCGGCGGCGAGCTCGGCCGGGGCGTGAGTCTGTTGTTCCAGTGCGTCGGTCGCCGCCGCGAGCGCGCCTTCCAGCGCCTGGTGCATGGCGGGGCCGCCCTGCCCGGCGAGGTCGGCGGCGAGGGTGGCGACCGGTACCGGGTCGGCGCCGCGGGCGATCGCCACGGCAACGACCAGCGCCCAGGGCTCCGGTCCCTCGGCGGCGGCGGCGCGCAGGACATCGGCGAGGTCGCGCGAGTCCTTGTCGCGGGCGGCGAGTGCGCAGAGGGCGGGCCAGGCATCCAGCACCGCGGCGACGGCGCGCGCGATCGGCCCGGCCGCCTCGGCCGGCAGGCCGGTCGTGTCCCATCCGGGCAGCTTCGCGGCGGCGAGCGTGCGCAAGGCCGCCGCCGCCGGCGTCCACAGAAGCGGCCCCAGGGTCATCGGCAGCGTCATCGGCGCCGATTGCCCCGCCTCGCGCAGCGCGGCGGCGATCGAATCCCCGTCCGCGCCCAGCGCGGCGCGCGTCGCGACGATCAACGGGGCCAGGGCGCTGCGCGGAACGGCGGCGGTGCCCGGACGCCAGGCCTTGGCATCGACGATCACCGGATCGAGCGGCAGGAACAGCAGCCGCCCGAAATTGACCCGCCGGCCAATGCGAAGCTCGGCCAGCCGCCCGCGCAGCGGCGCGATCAGCGCATCCGCCGCCCCACGGGCGGGCAACGCATCGACCAGCGCCACCGCCTGCGCGATCCGCCGGTTCGGCGCATCCGCGAGCGCGCGAGCGACCGCGCGGGCTTCGGTGGCCCCGCTCACGCGGCCAGCGCCCGGATATGTTCGTTGCGGGCGATGCGTTCGAAGATTTGCCCGGTGCGCCAATCCTGGTTGAGCTGGACCGAGCGGCGGATGCGGGTCAGCGCCTCGGTATCGACCTCCATGCCCATCCAGGAAGCGGTTTCGCGCGGCAGCACGGGGACCAGCGCGGCCATCTCGGCCAGCGCGGCCACCCGCTCGGGATCCGTGGCCGCACAGCGCCACAGCAGGGTGATGGGTTCCCAGCCGTCGAGCAGCCATTCCGGCCGCGCCAGCCGGGCGGCGATGCCGGATGGATCGGCCGACCAGGCGCGCAACAGATCGACCATGTCCCCGGTCAGCCCCTGCGCGGCCTCCAGCGCGTGACCGGCGCAGGCGATCGTAAGCTCGGCGCCGGCCGCGATGAGACCCGCCTGGCCGCCATCCTCGTTGCCCCGCTGGCGCGACCATTGCGCGGTTTCCAGCTGCACCGCGCGCAGCACGGCCAGCAGGCGGGGAATGCGCGCCGGCGGCGCCTGGCCGGGCAGCCCGGTGGTTGCGAAGCGCGTGGCGAGCTCTTCGAGGATCGTCGCGATCGCTTCGGTGGTGCGGCCGAGGCGCGGGGCGATGCGCGCAAGACTGCGCCGGGCGCGCATCTCGAGCTCCGCCCCGCTGGCGGCGCCCGCTTGCGCCTCCGGCTCGACCTGCTGGACCAGCGCGAGCAGCAGGCGGAAATTGGCGACCAGCCGGTCCTGGCGATCGGCGGCGGCGGCGGCGGCGGCGGCCTGCTGGGCTTCCCGCCCCGCGAGGCCCTCGGCCAGCAATTCACGCTCGATCCGCCTGATCTCCCCCGGCGTCACCGCGGGCAGGACGGCGAGGCGGGCGGCGAGGCGCGTGTCGTGGACGGTGGGTCGGCAGAGCTGGCGCGCGCCGTCCCAGCCGATGATATAGACGCCACGCCCGCCGGAGGGGTTGGGCACGATCATTTCGAACCCGCCGCGCCCGCCGGGCCGGCCGCGGGTATTGGCGAGCGCGGGGGTGGTGAACGGCAGCGCGACCCCGCGCTCCAGGAAGGTCGCGGGGTGGAACGACTGGACCAGGGGGAGGCTGACTTCCGTGTCCGGGGGCATGGCCCCGAATCTACGATGGGCTGGTTAAGGAAGCGTGAGCGGCGCGTGCGCTCAGTCGTCGCGGTGGACGCGCTCCATGCGCTCGTGGCGCTCCTGCGCCTCGATCGACAGGGTGGCGATCGGGCGGGCTTCCAGGCGCTTGATGCCGATCGGCTCCCCGGTCTCCTCGCAGAACCCGTAGCTGCCGGCTTCGATCCGGTTCAGCGCCTGGTCGATCTTGGAGATCAGCTTGCGTGCCCGGTCGCGGGTGCGCAGTTCCAGCGCCCGGTCGGTTTCCACGCTGGCCCGGTCGGTGATGTCGGCCTCGCGGATGCCGCCCTCGGAGAGGCTGGCCAGGGTCCCGTCCGCTTCCTTGATGAGGTCGGCCCGCCAGCGGAGCAGCTTCTGGCGGAAATACTCCGCCTGGATCGGGTTCATGAACTCCTCGCGTTCGCTCGGGCGATAATCCGGGGGAAGCGTGATCATCATGTCTTGCCGATCCTGCCCTTGCTTCGCCGCTTCGCGCGGCGACGAACGAACGCGGCCGGCTTATAGCGGCGCCATCCGGTCCCGCCAAGGCCGTATGATGAAGGTTCAACGCGATGACATGCAGGAGGCGTGGCAAGGCGGGGCGCTATGTGCCTCCGCCGTCGTGCCGGGCCAGTTCGATGCGGCAGCGCAGTGCGATGGCATCGAGCAGGGCGGCCAGACCGGGGTCTTCCGCCGGCGGCGCGGCGGCCAGCAGGGTGGCAAGGTGATCCAGCGCCGCGCGCGCCCCGCCCGCGCCCAGCAGCGCCCGTTGCAGCGCGGCGAGCCCGCCGAGCAGCGCCTGGCCGTGGCGCCGCGCCGCGCGGTCGCGGGGGGCCGGGGTGGCGGCCTCCTGCAAGGCGAGCAACCCGGCCAGGGTGGCGGGCGCGGCGGCCTCGGCGGGCGCGGGTGCCGGGTTACCGGGGGCGGACGGCAGGCGAAATCCGCCGGCGCCCGGGGTGGACCGGGCGGGGCGCGCGGCGGGGCCGGTGGGGGCGGCGATCGGGGCAATCTGGGTCATCCGTCGAGGCCTCCTGTCCTCCGCCGCGATCCGCGCGCCGCCGGTCCGTTCCTTCCGCCCGGCAGAACCTGCCGGGGGCCGGGCGGCGTCGAACCGGCCCCCCGCCTTGCGCCCCGCCTTGCGCCCCGCCTTGCGCCAGGTCTGGCATGGCGCTTGCGCTGCCCTCTCCGCCCGGCGCGGCCCAGTCTGCCCGCCACGGGTTAACGCCCCGCGAAGGATCGTGCCGTGCGATCGCTGCTCGCCCTGGTTTTCCTGTTGTTGCTCGGCGTGCCCGCATGCGCGCAGGTGCGGATCAAGGACATCGCCGACGTGCAGGGCGTGCGGGAGAACCAGCTGATCGGCTACGGCCTGGTCGTCGGGCTGCACAATACCGGCGACAGCCTCAACAACGCCGTGTTCACCCGGGAATCGCTGGTGGGGATGCTGGAGCGGCTGGGCGTGAACACGCGCGACCTGGAGGCGAAGCTGCAAACCAAGAACGTCGCCGCCGTGATGGTGACGGCGGAGCTGCCCGCCTTCGCGCGCAACGGCGACCGCATCGATGTCGCCGTATCCTCCCTGGGCGACGCCACCGACCTGACCGGCGGCACCCTGCTGGTCACGCCGCTGCTGGGCGCGGACGGAGAAGTGTACGCGGTCGGCCAGGGCGCGGTGGCGACCGGAGCGGTGGCGGCCTCCGGCGCGTCCGCCTCCGTCACGCGGGGCGTGCCGACGGCGGGGCACATCGCCAATGGCGCGACGGTGGAGAAGGAGGTTCCGTTCCACCTCGATCGCAGCAAGAGTCTCTATCTGAGCCTGCGCAATCCGGACCTGACCACGGCCGAGCGCATCCGCGCCGCGATCGACGCCGCGGTGGGGCCGATCGCGCGCGTGACCGATCCGCGGACCGTGGTGCTGGACCTCGCCGGCCGCGATCCGATCAGCACGCTCGCCACGGTCGAGGATCTGCGCGTGGTGCCGGACGATCCGGCGGTGGTGGTGATCGACGAGGCCTCGGGCACCGTGGTGATGGGGGCCAATGTGCGGATCAGCACGGTGGCGATCGCGCAGGGGAATTTGACCGTGCGGGTGACGGAGACGCCGCAGGTGAGCCAGCCGGGCGCGTTCTCCAACGGCACCACCACGACGGTGCCGCGCACGAACATCCAGATCAACGACCATCACGCCAACAAGCTGGCGCTGGTCGCCGGCACCGTCACCCTGCGCGATCTGGTGGCGAGCCTGAACGCGCTGGGGATCGGGCCGCGCGATCTGATTACGATCCTGCAATCGATCAAGGCGGCCGGCGCGCTGCAGGCCGATCTGGAGGTCCGATGAGCCCGCTGGCCGCCGCGGGACCGCCCGCATCCGATCTGCCGCCGGCACAGGCGGCGCGCGTGTGGCACGCGGCGAAGGCGTTCGAGGGCATGACCCTGGGCGCGCTGCTCGCGCCGGTGTTCGCGACCGTGGGGGGCGCGCGCGGGATGTTCGGCGGCGGCAGCGCGGAGGCGATGTGGCGGCCGATGCTGGTCCAGGAGATCGGCAAGGAGCTGGCCGCCGGCGGCGGTCTGGGCCTCGCGGTGCCGGTGTTTCGCGCGATGGTCGCGGCGCAGGAGGCGCGGGATCGGGCGGCCCAAGGGGCGAACC
>JAKAZN010000152.1 GCA_021815835.1 Pseudomonadota bacterium | reverse complement strand
CAGCGTGCATCCCAGCGCGGCGGATGACCGACCGAGATGAACATGCCACGATAGCCGCAGACCGGGCATTCGCGCGGCAGGTGGCTTGCCCGGAACTGGCCAGGGTCCCGCCAGGCGGCGCCGGCCAAGCGGCGAAGGCGGCGCAGCCGGATGGAGAGAGGTGTGGCGGGCATGGGGCGCTTCGGGTGGATGGTGGGTGCGACAGGGATTGAACCTGTGACCCCCGCCGTGTGAAGGCAAGCCCTGGGGGGTGCGGGGGTTTGTAGCTACCAGCGCGGGCTTGAAAATACCCCGCTACGACAACCGATTAGACTTGCGACCCTCGCCCTGAATTTGCTACCATTTGCGCGCTGCTGGTAGCTATTTGGTAGCTATCTCCAAACCGGGGGCGCATCGACATGGGCGAGCGGGTTCGGATCGGGCTGCGCGAAATTCGGGCAATGGCCCCCGGCGCGACCCTTTGGGATTCGGTGGTGCCGGGGTTCGGGGCGCGGCGCCAGACGGGCGACGCGGTGGCCTATGTGCTGAAATACCGAACCGCCGAGGGGCGGGCGCGGTGGCAGACCATCGGCCGCCACGGCGCACCCTGGACGCCCGACCTGGCCCGCGCCGAGGCGCTGCGGCTGCTTGGCGAGGTGGTGAAGGGTGGGGACCCCGCCGAGGCTAAGCAAGCCCGCCGCCACGCACTGACCGTCGCGGACCTCTGCACTCAATATATGGCGGACGCCGAGGCGGGCCGGGTGCTGGTACGCGGCGGCAAGCCCAAGAAGCCGCTCACGTTGGCGTCGGATCGCGGGCGCATCGAGGCGCACATAGTCCCGCTGCTCGGCCGTATGGCGGTTGGCGCCGTGACGCGCGCGGATGTGGAGCGGTTCATGCACGCGGTCGGGGCGGGCGAGACAGCGCAACGCCACAAGACCAAGCCGCGCGGGCTGTCCAACGTACGCGGCGGCCGTGGCGTCGCCACCCGGACGGTCGGGCTGCTCGGCGCGATCTTCACCTATGCGATCGACCACCACATGCGGGAGACTAACCCCGCGCACCGGGTGCGGAAATTCGCCGAGAATCGGCGGGATCGGCGCATGGCCGATGCTGAATATGCTGCGCTCGGGGCCGGGCTGCGGCAAGCCGAGGGCGCGATCTGGCCGCCGGCGGTGTCGTGCGCGCGGTTCCTGGCCCTGACCGGCTGGCGCAGCGGCGAGGCGGTGGGGCTGCGGTGGGGCGACGTTGACCTGGCCCGGCGGGTGGCGACGTTGCCCGATACGAAGACCGGCCGATCCGTCCGCCCGCTGTCTCGCGCGGCGTGCGACGTGCTGGTCGCGTGGCCGCGCCGGGGCGATTCCGCACTGATCTTCCGCGCGACGCGGGGCGACGGGCCGATGCTCGGGTTCAAGAAATTCGCGGCGCGCATCTTCGCCCTGGCCGGCCTGCCGGCGGACGTGACGCCGCACGTGCTGCGCCACAGCTTCGCCAGCCTCGCCGCCGATCTGGGCTATTCGGAGCCGACGATCGGCGCGCTGATCGGCCACCGCAGCGGCGGCATCACGGCCCGCTACACCCATTTTGCCGACGCGCCGTTGTTGGCGGCGGCGGACGCGGTGGCGCGCGAGACGCTAAGCCGCATGGGCGAGGCCGAGCCGGGCGGCGACGTGGTGCCGCTGCGGGCGACGCGATGACCCGGGCTGCGGACGTGCCGGGTCTTGAAACACCCCTACGCTGTCGTATATGGGTTGTGTGTCCATGCGGGTAATTGCGGCCCGCGGCTATGAGCGGGCGGCGGCACGGCTGCTAACTGCCGAGGCTCGGGCAGCGGCCGAGGCCGAGATTGCGGCCCGACCCGACGCTTGGCCGGTGATCCCGGGCACCAGCGGGGCGCGCAAGGCCCGGATCGCGCTGCCCGGACGCGGCAAGCGGGGCGGGGCGCGGGTGATCTATTTCGTGCTGGTGACAGCCGACACGCTGTTTCTGTTCGACATCTACGCGAAGAATGCGAAGGAGGACCTTTCCAGTGCCGACAAGCAAGACCTCCGCGACGCCATCGCGGAAATCCATGCGGCGGACCGCGCTCGGGCGGCGCTTGGCAGTGGCGGCGCGTGAAGCGGCGGCGCATCTGCGGGGAGAAATCGCGTTGACCGAATACGAGGTGGCGGTGCCCGAGCAAGCGGACGTGCCGGAGCTGCGCGCGAAGCTCGGGCTGTCGCAGGCGCGATTTGCGCGCGCGTTCGGGCTGGACGTGGCGACGGTGGCAGCTTGGGAGCAGGGCCGGCGGCGGCCAGATCGGACGGCGCGGATCCTGCTGGCGGTGATCGCGCGCGAGCCGGAGGCGGTGCGGCGGGCGCTGGCCCGGTGACGGCCCCGATCACGGCCGACGCGGTGCAAGCGGTGTTGGGGCGATTCTTCGCGGCGCCGCGCTGGAAGCCGGCCGCGCGATACGAGTGCCACGACATCGCAGTGGTGCTGCGCCACTACATCCGCAGCCGCGACGCGGACGCGTCGGCCCGGCGCGAATCGAAGGCAAACGGCCAATCGGCCACCCGCCTGCGGGACGCGCTGGCGTGCGACCTGCCCGCCCTCGCCGCCCGCGCCCTGCCGGTGGTGGCGGAGACAGAGCACGGCCGGGCGCTGGCCGATTTGGCGGCGGCGGGGGCGCGGTTTCTGGCCGCGTGGGGCGAGCCGCCGCGCCAGGCAATAGAGTGGCACGCCCTGGCGAACTCGATTGCCCCGATGGCCCGGCTGGCGCTGTTACGGGCGAACCCCGGCCGTCGCCTCGGCTTGCCGCGATCGGCGCGCTCGCCGCTGGCGGCGGCGGTGGCGGCGCTGCTGGTGCTGGCGGGCGTGCCCGCAACCGTCGGCCAGCCCGGCGCCGTAGGGAAGCACTTCGCCGGTTTCTGGCCGGGACCGCTGTAACCGGCGGATTTGCTACCCGACGCCCCCCCGCCGAGGTAGCAACATGAAGGCTCGCGGGTGCCGTAAGTAATCGGCCGGACTTTGAAAGGACCGGCCATGTCTGACACCCCCGCGCTGCTCCGCCGTGCCGAACTCGCCGCAGCCCTGACGGCGCACGGCTTTCCGATCACGAAAGCCACCCTGGAAACGCTCGCGTGTCGCGGCGGAGGGCCGGCTTATCGGCTGTTCGGGCGCACAACCCTTTATGATCTGGCCGAGGCGCTGGACTGGGCGCGAGCGCGGTTGTCGGCCGCCGCCGCGTCGGCATCGGAGCACGCCGCGCGCCGGGCCGCCTGAAAAAAGAAACACCGCGCGCGGCGGGCGGCGGGGCTTCGGACGGCTATCGGATCGGCGGCAACGATCCTGTAGCCCGTTCGGGCCATTTCCGCAAGACGCGCGCTCACAGAAGGAGCGCCGCGATGGCAGCCCCGAAATTGCCGCCCGCAGAACGTGCCAAGATCGCCGCAACGCTGCGGCTCGCCGCCGGCGCCGGTGGTGCAGGCGATGCAGAAAGACTCGCCGCACTGGCCGCCACCGAACGGTTGTTGGCAAGGCACGCGCTGGCGCTGCCCGACCTGGTGGAACTGCCACCACCGCCCCACCGCGAGCCGCAACGGGGGATCTGGCGTGACACCTGCCGCGCACTGGCCGACCGGCCGGGATCGCTGCGACAATGGGAGCGAGATTTCGTAACCGATCTTCCCCGATTCGGGCGCATTTCGTCAAAGCATCGTTACGTCCTTGATGAGATCGCGGGTCGGGTGTTGGGTGCGGGGGCGGCGACATGACCGAATCGATACCGTTCGCCGCGATCGCGGGTGATGTCGCCCGTGCATTGCTCGGCGCGCCGAACGCCACGCTTTCGAGCCGCACAGAATTGCGCTTCGGCACCCACGGATCGCTGGCCGTTCACATTGCGGGACCGCGCGCCGGGACGTGGCGCGATCACGAACAGGGCGAAGGCGGCGGGGTACTTGACCTCGTTGGCCGCGCGACCGGCCAGCGCAACGGCGCGGCGGTGGCATGGTTGCGCGAGCGCGGCTTCATCCGCGCCGAGGAACCAAACGCGAAGGCCGAGCGCAAGATTGTTGCCACCTATGACTACAAGGACGCGGCGGGCGCGCTGGTGTTCCAGGTAGTGCGCTTCGACCCGAAGGACTTTCGGCAGCGGCGCCCGGACGGCGCGGGCGGCTGGCATTGGAACCTGACCGGAATCGAGCCGGTCCTGTATCGCCTCCCCGAGATGCTGCGCGCGGCGCCGGGCGAGCCGGTGTTCCTGGTGGAGGGCGAGAAAGACGCCGACGCCCTGCGCGACCGGCTGCTGATCGCCACGACGTGCCCCGGCGGCGCTGGCAAGTGGCGCGACGGCTACAACGACGCGCTGCGCGGGCGGCGGGTGGTGATCCTGCCCGACCACGATCCGGCGGGCGACGCGCACGCGCTGGCCGTCGCCACGGCGCTGCGCGGCATCGCGGCGAGCGTGCGGGTGCTGCGGCTGCCCGACCTGCCGGCGAAGGGGGACGTGTGCGATTGGCTTGCAGCCGGCGGTGCGGCCGAGGAACTGGCCGCGCTGGCCGAGGCGGCGCCGGAATGGACGCCGGAAGCGGAGGCCGATTCCGGCGGCATACTGCGGGTGCTGCGGCCGGCCGATTGCGAGGCGCTGCAACCGCGCAACTACATCGTGAAAGGGCTGATCGCGACGGGTGACATCGGCCTGGTGGTCGGGCCGCCGGGGGCGGGCAAATCGCTACTGGCGCCCTTCCTGGCCTATGCCGTAGCGCAGGGGCGCGGCGCCTTCGGGCGGCGGGTGAGGGGCGGGGCGGTGCTTTATCTCGCGGCGGAGGATGGCACCGGCATGATCGGGCGCGTGCGCGCGCTCGCGCGGCGATGGGGCGATGCATCAGACTTTGCGCTGGTGGCGGACCCGATCGACCTCCGCAGCCCCGAAGCCCGACCCTGGCCGCGACACGGCGCCTGATTGCCGCGCTCCGGCCTGCGCTGGTCTGTATCGACACGATCGCCCGCGCCTTTCCTGGCCTAGCTGAAAACGAATCCGGGCCGGACGGGATGGGTGGCGTGGTGCTGCGGTTGCGCGATATTGCAAAAATCTGCGGCTCGGCCGTGATCGCGGCGCACCATGTTCCGAAAGCGGGCGACACGCCGCGAGGCCACGGCGCGCTGGCGGGCGACGCGGACGTGATCCTGACCATCGACGCCCCTGAGGGGCCGGGCCGCACCGCGCGTTTCACAAAGAACCGCAACGGCGCGTCCGACACGCCGCTGGCGTTCACAGTTGCAGTTGAAGAACTAGGGACCGACGCGGACGGCGATCCAATTCGGGCGGCGCTGGCCGAGGAAGCGGAGCCGAGGCAAGGAGGCGCGGTGTTGCCGGCATCCGCCGCCGCCGCGCTGCGCGTTCTGTACGATCTGGTAGCGCAAGGCGAAGGCCGCCCGCTGCCAAGCGGCCCCGGCTGGCCCGACGCGGCAGAATTACGAGGCGTGCCGGAGTCGCGGTGGAGGTCGGAGGTGGATACTCGGCGCGCATGTTCCGCCGCCCCCGAACCCCGTAGCCGGTCGCGTAGCTTTCAGCGGGCAGTCCAAGGGTTACAGGCCGCGGGGAGGATCAGCATACGGGATGGGCTGGTATGGGCTACCCGGTGATGACACTGCCGGCGACAGGGACAGGCGACATTGCGACACTCCTTAGAGTCCGTCCAGGATCATTCCTAGCTCTGACAAAGGCTTCGTAACATCCTGCGCACTGATGCCCATTGCAGGAACGCGAGTCCGTTTCGGTTGAGGCACTCCCAGTCCTTGGCCAGGCGTCTGCAC
>JAKAZN010000151.1 GCA_021815835.1 Pseudomonadota bacterium | reverse complement strand
GTGCGCCGGATCGCGGCCCCGGCGCAGGCAGGTGCCGCATGACCCGCTATGTGATGGTGGCGGATCTCCGCCGCTGCGTCGGCTGCCAGACCTGCACCGCCGCCTGCAAGGAAGGCAACGCCACCCCGCCCGGCGTGCAGTGGCGCCGCGTGCTCGATCTGGAGACCGGGACCTACCCGAACGTGAACCGGGTGTTCGTCCCCGTGGGCTGCCAACACTGCGCGAACCCACCTTGCATGGAGGTCTGTCCCTCCACCGCCACCGGCCAGCGTGCGGACGGGATCGTCACGATCGACGACGCGCTCTGCATCGGCTGCAGCTATTGCGCCATGGCCTGCCCGTACGACGCGCGCAGCATGGTCGATCGCGCGGAGTACGCCTTCGGCGACACCCCCACCGCGCCGGAGGCGGCGCGCGCCGACCGCCGGACCATCGGCGTCGCCACCAAATGCACCTTCTGCGCTGGCCGAATCGATGCCGGCACCGCGCGCGGACTGGTCCCCGGACAGGACCCCGAGGCGACGCCGCTCTGTGTCAATTCCTGCATCTCCGGCGCGCTCAGTTTCGGCGACATCGAGGACAAGGACGGGCCGATCGCCACTTTGCTCGCGGAAAACCAGTGGTTCCGCATGCACGAAGACGAAGGCACCGAGCCCGGCTTCTACTACATCTGGGACAAGGGGCGGCTATGAGCCAGACCGCAACGTCGCGGCGCCAGCGTTCCTGGGACCTGCGCGCGGCGGGCAATTTCATCGGTGGTGGCACCGGCGCGGGGCTGATCGCGATGGCCGCGGCCGCGGCGGTCAGCGGTGCGCCATTCCGCCTGGCCCTCGCGCTCGGCCTCGGCGGTGTTGCCGCCGGGCTGTCGCTGGTGTGGCTGGAGATCGGCAAACCCTGGCGCGCGTTCAACGTGTTCTTCCATGCCCGTACGTCGTGGATGACGCGGGAGGGGATGGTCGCCATCGTTCTGATTCCGGTTGGGGCGATCGCGATCTTCACCGCCAATGTTCCGGCCGCGCTGTTCGTGGCGCTGCTCGCGGCGGGTTTCCTGTTCTGCCAGGCGCGCATCCTGCGCGCGGCGCGCGGCATCCCGGCCTGGCGCCAGGAACAGATCGTGACGCTGATCCTCGCCACCGGGCTTGCCGAGGGCAGCGGGATCTTCCTGATCGCCGGCGCATCCGCCACGCGCTGGCTGGTGATCGCCCTGTTCGCCGCGCTGCTGCGGGAGGCGGCGTGGCTGTCCTATCGTGCCGGGCTCGCCGCCACGCCCCAAGCCGCGCGGAGCCTCGCGGTGTTTGCGACAGCGCCAGCCCGACTTGTGCGCGCGGCGCAACTGGCCGGGCTGGCGGCGATCGCCGTCGCGCTCGGCATCGTCGTGATGGCGCATGGCGTGCCGTCGGGTGTGGCCGTCCCGTTGGCCTGGATCGGCGGGGCGATGGCGGCGTTGTCCGGATGGGGAATGAAGGCGCTGCTGATCACACGCGCGGGCTTTACCCGTGCCGTGATTCTTCCAGCGGTGCCGACACGGGGCAAAGGGGGCGGCCATGCGCGCCCGGTGTGAGTGCTCCGACAGCGTCGCCTTAGCGCGCCCGCCGCGCGGCGCGTCGTGCCGGCCGCGCCTCGGTCGCCCAGGGATGCCGGGCCACCAGTTTCAGCATCGTGGACAGGCTGATCGAGCGCAGGGTCGCACTCGTCTGGGCGTCGAGTTCGGCCACGACGAACCGCAGCCCCTCGGCGATATCCTCCCCGGTGGTCCGCGGCGCGGTGTCGGAGGAGTCGGTGCCAACGTCCTCAAACAGGCGGATCACGTCCATCAGGGTCAGCCGCTTGGCGTTGCCCGCGAAACGATAGCCCCCGCCGACGCCGCGCACCGCGTCCACCAGCCCGGCGCGGCCGAGATCGCGCAGCACCTTGGCCAGATGATGGGCGGAGATGCCGTATTTATCCGCGATCTCCACCGCGGTGAGCTGGCGCGCCGGATCGGCGGCGAGCTCCAGCACCGCGTACAGCGCGAACTCGGTGGCTTTCTGGAACTTCATGCGAGTACCGGCAGCGGGAAGTGGATCGGGCGGTCACTCAAGACGCATCTCCAGTTCGATGAACGGGCCGGCCGTCATGCCCTGACTGCGGAAGAAGGAATGGATCACCGTGTTGTCGCGCGCGACCATGGTGCGCACGCGATCGATGCCGGCGGCGCGGAATCGCGCGCACACCGCCTCGAACAACCGCGAACCGAGGCCCAGCACGCGGAGCCGGGCGCGCACCTGCACGGCGAACACCCAACCCGAGGGCGGCGAGCCGAATTCCCAGGCGCGCACCTCGCCCACGATGAAGCCGTCGATCCGCGCGGGATTCCCGGCAACCAGGAAGCATCCGGACCCGGTGCCGCGCGCCCCGTAACGGGCGAACATGTCGTGCCAGTATTCCGGCTTGACCAGGCCCGTGACTTCCTCGTCGAGCGCGATCACGCCGGCCAGATCCGCCACCGTGGCAGGGCGGATGTCGATGGCCTCGGCCGGGTCCGATCGCTGCGGCTTCGCCATGTACCTCTCCTTTGCCACGCCGGGCATCCGCCACGTCCGGCACGCTTATCCGGCATTGAAGCACCGATTTGCTCTGCCGCCCAGATCACCGCGTCCCCGGCGCCATGCCGGCGGAACAGGAGGACCAGATGCAGGATCATACCGTCGCGATCGAGCCGGGACCGTCCGGAGCCACGCTCCGTTTCGCGCCGTGCTTCAACGCCGCCGTCGCCTTCATCGACCGCCACCTCACCGAGGGCCGTGGTGCCGCGATCGCCATCCGCACCGTCACCGAGGAGGTAAGCTATACCCAACTGGCCGAGCGCGTGGCCCGCTGCGGCAACGCCCTGCTCGGCCTTGGCGTCCCGCGCGGCGGGCGGATGCTCATGCCGGTGCTCGACGGGCCGGCGTTCTTCTATCTGTTCTGGGGCGCGATCAAGGCCGGAATCGTGCCGGTGCCGATCAACACGCTGCTCCGCGCCGCCGACTACGCCTACATGATCGAGCATTCCGCCTGCGCGGCGTTGGTCTATTCCCCTGAGCTCGCCGCCGAGATCGAGCCCGCGCTGGCGCGCGCCAGCCATCGACCGGTAATCGTGCTGCGGACGGTCGGCGAGGTCGGTGCGCTGCCGACGCTGATGGCGGCAGCGTCTGATAGGCTCGATCCCGCATCGGCCGCCCCGGAAAGCCCGTGCTACTGGCTCTATTCGTCCGGTTCCACCGGCCGGCCGAAGGGCGCGGTGCATGCCCAGCGCGACCTTGCGGTGGCGTGCCAGCATTACGCGGTGGAAACGCTCGGTGTCCATGCCGGGGACGTGTTCTTCTCGGCGGCGAAACTGTTCTTTTCCTACGGGCTCGGCAATGCGATGGCCTTTCCGCTCTGGGTCGGCGGCACCACGGTGCTGATGCCCGACCGGCCGACGCCGGAGAGCACCTTTGCCGCGATTGCGCGCTTCCGCCCGACGGTCTTCTTCGGCGTGCCGACCCTGTTCGCCCGCCAGATCGCCGAGTTCGACACGCTGCGCCCCGATCTGTCCTCGTTGCGCTTCTGCGTCTCCGCCGGCGAGGCGCTGCCGGCGCATCTGTTCGAGCGCTGGCGCCGGCTCACCGGCACCGAAATCATCGACGGCATCGGTTCGACCGAAGTTACCCACATGTATATCTCCAACCGGCCGGGCGACGTGACGCCGGGCACCACCGGTCGCGCGGTGCCGGGCTACGCCGTGAAGATCGTCGATGACGAGGGGGCCGACCTGCCCTGCGGCGCCGCCGGCCGGTTGCTGGTCCGCGGCGACTCGATCGCGCTGCAATACTGGCAGAACCCGCGCCCGACCGCCGTCGGCGGCTGGTTCGACACGGGCGATACCTATCGCGCCAACGCGGACGGCACCTACACCTACAGCGGACGCAGCGACGACATGCTGAAAGTGGGCGGCATCTGGTGCTCCCCGGTGGAGATCGAGGCAGCCCTGATCGAGCATCCCGAAGTGCTGGAAGCAGCGGTGGTCGGGCGCGAGGACGCGGACGGCCTGGTGAAGCCCGAAGCCTGGATCGTGCCGAGCCACCCCGGCGCGGCCGGCCCGGACGGGATCGCCGCCGACCTCGTGCGCCACTGCAAGGCCCGCCTCGCGCCGTACAAATACCCCCGCTGGGTCCATCTGGTGCCCGACCTGCCCAAGACCGCCACGGGCAAGATCCAGCGCTTCGTCCTACGCCAGCACCCGCCGGCGATTGTCGGTTCCGATCTCGGCCGGGTGGGGGCCATGCGCTGAGCCGCCTGCCACGCAACGCCGCAACAAAACGGGAGACGTCACATGAGCGAGCCGACCAATACGCCAGGCCTGCTGCTGGCGCGCATCGACCGAATCCCAGTCTGGGCCTTGCCCAGCCTGTTCTCTGGCATCATCGGCATCGGCTTCCTGTTCACCTTCTATGACATTTTCGATGTCAACGTGTCGTTTATCCAGACCTGCATGCAACTCGTCCCTGGCTGCACACCGCCTAGCTCGGCACAATATATCGGGCTGCCGGTGCTGCTCAGTCTGGCGGGTTACGTCATCGGCACCCTGTTCTTCAGTCCGTTGGCGGATCGTGCCGGGCGGCGCGACCTGCTGCTCATCACCATGGTGATCACAGGGATCGGCTCGCTGCTCACCGCCGTCGTGGACAGCTACACCTGGTTCGTGGTGGCGCGCACCATCACCGGCATCGGCATCGGTGCCGATCTCGCGATCGTCAACACCTATATCGGCGAAATGGCGCCGCGCGACGGCCGCGCGCGTTACACCTCCATGATCTTCATCTTCTCGGCACTCGGTGCCGTGCTGGGCATCTGGTTGGGTCTGTTCCTGACCACGCCGCCGACGCCATTGCCGCTCGGCCTGCCCTTCGCGCTCGCCGGCGAGAGCTTCGGCTACGGTTGGCGGTTGATGTACTTGATTGGCGGCGCGCTCGCGCTGATCGGCGTGATGCTGCGCTTCCAGCTACCCGAATCGCCGCGCTGGCTGGTCTCGCGCGGGCGGCTTGAGGAGGCGGCGAGTGTGATCGCCGACATGGAAGCCCGCGCGCACGCGATCGCGCCGCTGCCACCGGTGGCCGAACCCGTGGCCCCGCCGCCGGCGGCCGACCAGGCCCTGCCCTATGCGGCCATCTTCCACAACCGCACATATCGGAACCGCACCCTGCTGCTGCTGGCCATGTGGTTCTGCGCCTATATCACGGTCTATGCCTTTGCCGTGGGCTTCACCACCCTGCTCTCGGCGCTTGGTTATCCGCCGCCCGAGGCCGGGCTGATCACGGCGATGGGCACGCTCGGCTTCGTGCTCGCCGCGGTCGTTGCCTATTCGTACGGCGAACGCATGGAGCGCAAGACCTGGGTGCCGCTCGCCGCGGCAATCACGCTGGCCGGCGGCGTGCTGGTCGCGCTCGGCGGCGCGGCGTTCTGGTTGGGTGTGGTGGGCGCGATGGTGGTGTTCTTCGGCTTCAATGTGTGGGTGCCGATCGCCTACACGTGGTCGGTGGAGAGCTACCCGACGCGGGCACGTACCACCGGATTCGCGCTCGTGGACGGTATCGGCCATCTCGGGGGCGGCGTCGGGATGATCGTGATCGCGCCGATGATCCCGTATCTCAGCGTGCTGTCGGCAATGCTGTTGATCGGCGGCTTCCTCGTGGTGGCCGCGATCATCGCCCAGTTCGGCCTGTCCACAAAGGACCGGCTGCTGGACGACATCTCACCCTGATGGTGAGCGGCGCGGCGGCTTGATCTGGAT
>JAKAZN010000150.1 GCA_021815835.1 Pseudomonadota bacterium | reverse complement strand
GACCACCGGGGGAATCTTCATTCCCGATGACGCATCGGGGGGCGAATGCGGGAAGTCTCTCCCGCGCCGCGGGAGAGGCGATGGCGGCGACGCCCCGCGCTACAGGGTCAGGCCGCCATCCACCACGATCGTCTGGCCCGTCACCATCGACGCGCCGAATCCCAGGAACAGGATCACCTCGGCCAGATCCTCCGGCCGGCCGCGGCGCTTGAGCACCGCGTTCTCGACCGAGCGGCGGCGTTCCTCCTCGCTCCAATCGACCATCCATTCGCTGTCCACCGCCCCCGGCGCGATCGCGTTCACGCGCACCTCCGGCCCCAGCGCGCGGGCCAGATTCTGCGTCATGCTGACCACGCCCGCCTTGGTCGCCCCATAGGCCAGGCTGGACCCCGCGCGCCCCAGGCCGGCGATCGAGGCGGTGTTCACGATCGCGCCCCGCGCGGCCCGCAGCGCCGGCGCGGCGGCGTGGGCGCAGCGGAACACGCCGAGCAGGTTGATCGACAGCAGCTTCTGCCAGAACTCCTCGGTCATGGCGTCGAGCTCCGCCGGCGGGATGCGCCGATTGGTGCCCGGGGTGCCGGCATTGCTGACCAGGAGATCGAGCCGGCCAAGCGCGGCGACGGCGTCGGTGACCATCCGCTCGGCCTCGCCGGGGACGCCGACATTGCCGGGCGCCGGCAGCGCGCGGATGCCCTCGGCGGTGAGCCTGGCGATCGCTTCCGGCCCGCGCGAATCGTCGGGCAGGAAATTCAGCGCGACGGCGGCGCCGTTCTGGCCCAGCATCCGCGCGGTGGCGAAGCCGATGCCGGAGGCCGCGCCGGTCACCAGCGCGGCCCGGCCCGAGAGTTCGTAGCGGATCATGTCCCCTCCATGGGTTGGAACTTGCGCGGTGCGCGCGGGAGGCGGGTGCTTGCCGTCACGCTGGCGGAACGACGCCCCGGGCGGCGAGCCTGTGGGCCATCCACCCGCCCGCCCGTCAGCACCGCCGGACCGCGAGGTATCTCCGCGTGTCCCGCAAGGATCCCTGGGGCATTCCCCCGCCGGCGGCACTCTCGGGGCGGACGGCGTCCACCGCAAGCCTTGGCGGGCGGCGATCAGGCGGCGTCGGCCGCCGGCTCCGCGCCGGGCAGGACCAGCCTTGCCACCAGCCCGGGGGCGGCGTCTTCCAGCACCAACTGCCCGCCATGCAATTGCGCGACCGCCTGGACCAGCGCGAGACCGAGGCCGGAACCCGGCGTGCTGCGCGCGGTCTCGCCGCGATAGAAGCGTTCGGTGGCCCGCGCGCGTTCCGCCTCCGGGATGCCCGGCCCCTGATCGGCCACCGCGATCGAGACCTGCGCCCCGCCCCGCGCCTCCAGCCGCACGATCCCGCCGGCGGGGCTGAATTTCACCGCGTTGTCGAGCAGATTGGCCACCGCCTGCTGGATCAGCGCGGAATCGCCGTAGGCGAGCAGTTGCGCCGGCAGATCGACCGTCAGGGTCACGTCCTTTTCCTCGGCCACCGCGCCGTAGAGCTCGGCGATATCGCCCAGCACCGGCGTGAGGTCGGTGCGGGCGAAGGCGGAACGGCGCGAGCCGGCCTCGATCTCGGAGATGCGCAGCAGCGCCTGGAAGACGCCGACGATGCCGTCCAGATCGGCGGTGGCGCGCTCGATCGCGCCGCGCAGATCGTCCTGGGTGTGGGCGTGGAGCGCCGCGTCCTCCAGCCGCGTCCGGGCGCGGGTAATCGGCGTGCGCAGATCATGGGCGATGGCGTTGGACACCTGGCGCACGCCGTCCATCAGCCGCGCGATCCGGTCCAGCATGTCGTTGATGGTCTCGGCGAGCTGGTCGAATTCGTCGCCGCGCCCGGACAGCCGGACGCGGCGGGTGAAATCGCCGGCGGCGATCGCCGTCGCGGTGGCCGAGACACTCGCGAGCGTACGGCGGAACAGGCTGCGGATCACCGCCGCGCCGATCGAGACCATGATCGCAACGACGCCGATCGCCCAGAGCAGCGCATCCGTCAGCAGCCGGCGCAGCTGGGCGCGGTTGCGCACGTCCCGCCCGACCAGCAGGCGGAACCCGCCCGGCAGGTCGTAGCGATGCACAAGGCCGATGGAGTGCATGCCCGCATGGGTCAGCGGAAGCTGGTACCATCCGTCGGTGCGCGTCACGGTCTCGGGCCAGCCGGAGAGATTGCCGACCAGGCGCTGGCCCAGCGGGGCGACCAGAAGATAGATCGCATCGGCATCGACCTTCTCGGCCAGCCGGTCCTGGAGCGTCAGGACCAAAGCGGGGATGCCGCCCTCCTCCCAGCGTTCGGCGAGGCCGCGGGCATCGGCGCGGATGGCGGCTTCCACCTGCCTGTCGAGCAGGCCGGCGGTCGCCCACCACAGGAACACCGCCAGCGCCGCGGCGCTGACCGCGAGCAGGCCGGCATAGACCAGCGCGAAACGGATCCCGGCCGAGCGAAGGAACGGCGCCGGACGCGCGGCCCGTCTCGCCCCGCCCGGTCGTTGCCGGCTGGTACCCGACACCTGGCTGTTCCCAGGGGTGACGTCGCTCAGGGTTCGGCCTTCAGCATGTAGCCGGCGTTGCGGACGGTGTGGATCAGCGGCGTCGGGAACGGCTTGTCCACCTTCTGGCGCAGGCGCGAGACATGCACGTCGATCACGTTGGTCTGGGGATCGAAATGATAATCCCACACGCCCTCCAGCAGCATCGTCCGCGTGACCACCTGCCCCGCGTGGCGCATCAGGTATTCCAGCAGCCGGAACTCGCGCGGCTGCAGATCGATCTTGCCCCCGGCGCGGCGGACCTGGCGCGACAGCAGATCAAGCTCCAGATCGGCCACCGCAAGCTTCGTGACCGGACCTTCGCCCTTGCCGCGCCGCGCCAGCGCGTCCACGCGCGCGAGCAGCTCGGCGAACGCGAACGGCTTGGTCAGGTAATCGTCCCCGCCGGCCTTGAGGCCGCGCACCCGCTCATCCACCTCGGCCAGCGCCGAGAGGATCAGCACCGGGACCGCGTTCTTCTGCCCGCGCAGGGTTTCCAGGATGTGCAGCCCGTCGATGCCGCCGGGCAACATGCGATCGAGGATCACCGCGTCGAACGCCTCCGAGGCGGCCATGAACAGGCCGTCGCGGCCGTTATCGGCGTGCTCGACGACATGGCCGGCCTCGCGCAGGCCGCGCACGACGAAGCCGGCGACGTCTTTGTCGTCCTCGACGACCAGGATACGCATGGGCTTGATCCTTTCAGGTCCAGGGCCAGGGGATGGGTTCAGTGCGGCGCGTCCGGCGGGCGGCGGCCGAGGGTCACGTCCAGGCGCAGCCGCGCCGCGCCTCGGCGCACATCCAGATGCGCGATCGTGCCGGGCGGCAGGTCGGCGACGGCGCGGATCAGCGCGTCCGGGGTGCGGACCGGCGCTTCGTTCACGGCGAGAATGCGGTCCCCCGCGGCGAGGCCCGCCGCCGCGGCCGGCCCGCCCGGAGTAACGTTGGCGACCGGGACGCCCGGCCCCGCGCCCTTCGCGGCCCCGATCGCCACGCCGAGCCAGCCGCGCGCGACCGATCCATGCGCGATCAAGGCCTCCGCGACCCGGCGGACCAGGTTGCTCGGGATCGCGAAGCCGATCCCGACGGAGCCGCCGGAGGGCGAGACGATCGCGGTGGTCATCCCGACGACCAGCCCGTTCAGGTCGAAGGTGGGACCGCCGGAATTGCCGGGATTGATCGGCGCGTCCAGTTGCAGGAACCGATCGAACGGACCGCCGCCGAGGCTGCGCCCCTCGGCCGAAACGATCCCCGCGGTGACCGAGCCGCCCAGGCCGAACGGATTGCCGGCGGCCAGGATCCAGTCGCCTACCTGCACATTACGCGAATTGCCCCATCGCGCCGCGACCAGGGGATGCGGCGGATCGATCTTCAGCACCGCGATGTCGGTGGGCGGATCGCGCCCGAGCACGCGCGCCGGCCATTCGGTTCCGTCCGGCAACGAGACCAGGATGCGCTCGGCATGCGCGATCACGTGGTTGTTGGTCACGACGATGCCGTCGGGGGAGATGATGAAGCCCGATCCGGCGCCGGCGATGGCCTCATCCTGTCCGGCGAAACGACGGCGCAGCTCGCGCCCGAGCGGGGTGCCGCGCAGCGCGGGCGGGATCAGCGCCAGGCGGTCGGCGTCGGTGACGCGCTCGGTGAAGGCGATGTTGACGACGGTGGGCAGAACGCGGCGGACCAGGGGGGCGAAGCTGCCGGGCAGCGGGACCGGACTGGCCGCGGTCGTCGTGCCGGCGATCGGGGCACAGGCGGCGAGCGCCACGACCCCGACGAGCGCGAGGACCAGCAGGGTCGCGCGCGCGCGCAACCAGGCCAGCAGGGTCGCGCGCGCGCGCGGCCAGGCGCGCATCCGGGCACGGCGGCGCATCCGGGCACGGCCCGTTCGGGCGCAAAACAGGGCACGGGACGGCGGCATCGGCGGCGCGTGGTCCTCTCGCGGCGGGTCCGTTCGCGCCCGACATGGCACCTTGCCGGTGGCCCAACAAGCGACGGGCGATGAGGGTTTGTTCATCCGGGGCGGGAACGGGCCGCTTCCGGATGCTCGGGCCAGTCGTGCTTCGGGTAGCGCCCGCGCATTTCCTTGCGCAATTCAGTCCAGCCGCCGCGCCAGAACTGGGCGAGATCGGCGGTGATGGCGGCGGGGCGGCCGGCCGGCGACAGCAGCGCAAGGCTGAGCGGCACGCGGCCGGCGGCGAGGCGCGGCGTGGCGGCAAGGCCGTAGAAGGCCTGGGCGCGGGCCGACGCCGTGGGGACCGGCGCGGTGTAGTCGATCGGGGCGCGGCCATGCGGGAGCGCCAGATGCTCGGGCAGGTCGCGGTCGAGGCGGGCGGCGAGCGGACGCGGCAGGCGGGCGCGCAGGATGGCGGCGAGGTCCAGCCGGTCGAGCTCGGCCAGGCGGCGGATGCCGGCCAGATGCGGGCCGAGCCAGTCGGGGATGGTGGCGCGCAGGGTCGCATCCGACAGATCGGGCCAGCCGGCATCGGGTTCCAGCGCGGCCATGCGGGAAACGCGGGCCTGGAGCTGACGGGCGGCGTCCGGGACGGGGAGCTTGTCCCAGGCGGGGCCGGCGAGGGCGGAGCCGAGGGACGCGGCGGCTTCCGCCGGTTCGGCCGGCGCGGTGGTGTCGCTGAGCACCACGGCGCCGAGGCGGCGGCGGCGGCGGGCGAGGACGGTGCCGGAGACGGGATCGAACGCGGTTTCGACCTGGGTGACGAGCCGGGCGGCAAGCGCGGGGGGCAGGCGATCCGGATCGAGCGGGGCGGCGAGGCTGATGCGGGTCGCGGTGCCGGAGACATGCAGGGCGGCGATGGCGAGCAGGGGGGCGCGGGCAAGCGTGTCGGTGGGCGGGAGCGTGGCGCCCCCGCCGGAGGCGAGGCGGAAATTCCCGGCGGTGTCGCGCCTTGCGGCGATGCGGTCGGGGTAGGCGGCGGCGATCAGGCGGGCGGGATCGCCCCCCGGGGCGAGGGTCGGCGGGAGGGGCAGGCGGGCGCGGTACTGGGACGCGGCGCGGCGGATGCGGGAGATGGCGGCGCGGTCGATCTCGGCGGCGCCGGGGGCTTGCGTGGTGTCTCCGGCGATGGCGGCGAGGCGGGGGGCGATGTCGGCCGGCGGGAGGTCGGGGCGGCCGATGGGGCGGCCGGTGGGGCGCAGCGGGTCGCGTTCTTCGAGCAGGGCGGCGATCGTGGCGGCCAGCGCGGCTTCCGGCGGCGTCTCGGCGGCGAGCATCATGGCGGCGAGGCGGGGATGGGCGCCGAGCGCGGCC
>JAKAZN010000149.1 GCA_021815835.1 Pseudomonadota bacterium | reverse complement strand
CCAACCCTTGATGTTGTTCTGGTAAAACAGATCGGGCAGCTCCGGACGGAACCCGCTCGGCTGCGCCAGCACGGCGGCGACGATCCGCCCGGGCGCACGCCGCAACAGGTTCCATATGAAAGGGCCGCCGATGCAGAAGCCCATCACCAGGAACTCCTTGATACCCAGGTGATCCATCAGGCCGAGCTGGTCATCGGTGTGGGCGTCCCAGGGCCGGTCGATCTCGAGTGGGCCGGACGACTGGCCGCCCGGAGCGTTGCGCAGATCCATCGTGATGCAGCGGTACTGGTCCTTGAACACCTCCATCGCATTGAACGGCGGGAAGCCGGTGAGGAAGGAGATGTTCGAATTCAGCCCCCCGCCGGGGATCAGCAGCAAGGGGAAGCCGGAGCCGGCTTCAACGTAGTGGATCCGGATGTCGCCACGTTCGTAGACCGCCATGTCGCTGCCTCCCCGGCCGGTGTGTTCGGCGCCCGCGCCCGGCCGCGATCATGCGTCGGGCGATGGCGTTCGACAACGCGCCGCGCGCGGCCGCGCGGTCCTGTCGGAGGTCGGGGACGAGCGGTTGCGCGCCGCGTGCCGAACGGCCGGCGCCCCCTCCGGTCGCCTAATGCACCAGCAGCGGGATCATGTCGTGCTGCACGATCGCCGCCAGCGCCGTGCCGCGATCGCCCGCGACCGCCATCGGCGTGCCGTCCGCGGCGTGGATCGAGAAGCCAGGCTCGCCGTCCACCACCACCGGGCGCACATAGGCGATCTGCGAGACGCCCAGCCGCGCCAGTTGTTCCGCGCTCAGGTGGCGGATATCGAAACGCGCGGAGGCAAGCGGGGCATTTCCGTCCGGCGGCAGTTCGTTCTGTTCCGTATTCATTGCGTCAACTCCTGTCCGCGGCCCCATCCGGGCGCCGCTGTTGCGCCGGGCCTCAGCCCCGGCTCGCGTTGCCGTCCACCACTTTCGCCACCCCATTTCCCGCGGGGCGGCCGATCGGGATGGTCTTCACCCGTGCCTCCGGCAGCGGGCGCACCAGGTCCACGTGCAACAAGCCGCTGTCGAGCGAGGCGCCCTTCACCTCGATCCCCTCGGCCAGCACGAAGGCGCGCTGGAATTGCCGGGCGGCGATCCCGCGATGGAGGAACACCCGGTCCGGCGCGTCCTCGGCCTGGCGGCCGCGGATCACCAGCTGGTTGTCCTCCTGCGTGATCTGCAGATCGGCCATGGTGAAGCCCGCCACGGCGAGCGTGATGCGCAGCCCGCCGGGTCCGATCTGTTCGATGTTGTAGGGCGGATAGCCGTCGGAGGAATTCTTCGACGCCCGTTCCAGCATCTGTTCCAGATGGTCGAAGCCCAGGAACAGCGGCGATGTGAACATCCGTGTGGTCATGCAACCCCCTCCGTCATGGAGCGAAGCGGTGGCCGGAACCCGAAAGCGGCATCCCGGTCAGACAAGGATGTGGCAATCGGCGGCCGGGTTGCAAGACCCGCTCCAGGACGCCGGGGGACAACAGGCGCTCAGCTTTCCAGCACGCTGTCCCAGTAGAGGTAGTCCCGCCAGGAGCGGTGCAGGTAGTTGGGCGGGAAGGCGCGGCCCTGGTCCTGGAGCTCCCACGTCGTGGGCTGGCGTGGATGGGCACGGGGGAACATCGCGCATTCGCGCGGCAGACGGGAGCCCTTGCGCAGATTGCACTCCCCGCAGGCGGTGACGACGTTGCCCCAGGTGGTGCGCCCGCCGCGCGAGCGGGGGATGACGTGGTCGAAGGTCAGCTCCGGCGCCGCGCGGCGGGAACTGCAATACTGGCACTGGAAGCCGTCGCGCAGGAACACGTTGAACCGCGTGAAGGCCGGCCGGCGGGCGGAGGGGATGTAGTCCTTCAGCGCGATCACGCTGGGCAGCTGCATCCGCATCGACGGCGAGCGCACGGCGGTATCATATTCGCTGAGGACCGAGACGCGATCGAGGAACACCGCCTTCACCGCGTCCTGCCACGCCCAGAGCGAAAGCGGAAAATAGGACAGCGGGCGGAAATCCGCGTTCAGCACCAGTGCCGGGAAAGATTGTCCGCCGTCAGGCAAACCGCACCCTCCTGCTCCGCGCGGGCGGCGGATTCGGGGCGGGGAGATAGAGCCGCCCGCCGAATCGGTCGCGCCGCCAATGATCCTCGGACGGCGTTATGGCGCGGCGGGCGGGCCGTCGCAAGGCACGGGGGCGGGCGTCATCGCATCGTCACCCGCCGGCGAAGGCGCGCTGGAGGAACAGGCCGCCCATCGCCAGCCCCGTCGGGTCGATCCCGTGGCCGAGCCGGGGGACGAACACCGCCTCCACGGGGATCGCGGCGGCGCGGAGCGCGATTTCGGCGTCGCGGGAGCGGGCGACCGGCACCACCTCGTCGGCCTCGCCATGGACCAGCAGGACGGGCGCGGGATGGGCCATCTCGGCGGACAGGCGGTCGGGCGCGACGAGGGCGCCGGAAAAGGCAAGGATCGCGCGCGGGGCCACCGCCCGGCGCAGCCCGGTGAACAGCACCATCATCGCGCCCTGGCTGAATCCCATCAGCGCGTACGCATCGGCGGGCAGGTTCAGGCGGGCCAGTTCGGCGTCGATGTACGCGTCCAGATAGGGCGCCGCGCGGCGGACCCCGGCCTCCATGACCGCGGGCGCGCGGTCCGCCACGCTCCACCATTGTCGCCCGAAGCCGGACTCGTGGTGGAATGGGGCGTCGGGAGAGGCAAAGGCGGCGTGCGGCACGGCCTGGCCCCAGGTCTCGGCCAGGTCGATCAGGTCGTTCCCGTCGGCGCCGAGGCCGTGGCACAGCACCACCAGCCCGGTGGGCGCGCCGCCGGCGGCGGGCGGGCGGCGGGGACCGTCGAGCAGGTCGGGCATGTGGGTCTCCGGGGTGGCTTGCGGAGCGCCCCGGGTAGCCGCAACCCTGGGGCGATGTCCATCGTCACCCGCTTCGCGCCCAGCCCCACGGGGTATCTGCATCTCGGCCACGCCTTCGCGGCGCTGACCGCCTGGCGGCGGGCGCGGGCGGCGGGGGGGCGGTTCCTGCTGCGGATCGAGGATATCGATCCGGCGCGCTGCCGGGCGGAATACGCCGCGGCGATCCTGGAGGATCTGGCCTGGCTCGGGATCGACTGGGACGGGCCGGTGCGGGTGCAGTCGGCGCATCTGGCGGAATATCGGGCGGCGCTGGACGGGCTGGCGGCGCGGGGGCTGGTCTATCCCTGCTTCTGCACGCGCGCGGCGATCGCGCGGGAGGTGGCGGCGGCCGGGGCGGCCCCGCACGGGCCGGACGGGGCGGTTCTGTATCCCGGGACCTGCCGGGGCCTCGGGGCGGAGGAGCGGGCGGAGCGGATCGCGGCCGGGGCGGCCTACGCGCTGCGTCTGGATATGGGCCGCGCGCTGGCGGAGACCGGCGATGGGTTGTGGTTCGAGGCGGAAGGACACGGCGCCGTGGCGTGCCGGCCGGCGCGTTTCGGGGATGTGGTGCTCGGGCGCAAGGACGTGCCCGCCAGCTACCATCTGTGCGTGACGCATGACGACGCGGCCCAGGGCGTCACCCTGGTCACGCGGGGGGAGGATCTGCTTGCGGCGACCGACCTGCATCGCCTGTTGCAGGCGCTGATGGGCTGGCCGGCGCCAAGCTACGCGCATCACCGCCTGCTGGCGGGGGCGGATGGGCGGCGGCTGGCCAAGCGCGACGGGGCGATGGGAGTGCGGGCGCTGCGGGAAGCGGGGCTGTCCGCCGCCGCGGTGCGGGCGCGGGCCGGCTGCGCCTGATTCCGTTCAGTACGATCGCGGCATCCCGAGCACGTGCTGGCCGACATAGGCGAGCACCAGGTTCGTGGAGATCGGCGCGATCTGATAGAGCCGGGTTTCGCGCCATTTGCGCTCGATCTCGTATTCGCGGGCATAGGCGAAGCCGCCATGGGTCTGCATCGCCGCCTCCCCGGCCTTCCATGCGGCTTCGGAGGCGAGCAGCTTGGCGATGTTGGCGTCCGCGCCGCATTCCTGGCCGGCATCGAACAAGGCGGCGGCGCGGCGGCAGACCATGTCGGCGGCTTCCAGCTCGGCCCAGGCGCGCGCGATCGGGAATTGCACGCCCTGGTTGGCGCCGATCGGGCGGCCGAACACCACGCGGTCCTTGGCGTATTGGGTCGATTTGGCGATGAACCAGCGGCCGTCGCCGATCGCCTCGGTGGCGACCAGGATGCGTTCGGCGTTGAGGCCGTCCAGGATGTAGCGGAAGCCGCTTCCTTCCGCGCCGATCAGGTTCTCGGCGGGGACGGGGAGGTTGTCGAAGAAGATCTCCGTGGTGTTGTGGTTGATCATCGCCTCGATCGGGCGGATCTCCAGGCCCTTGCCGCGATGTTCGCGCAGATCGACCAGGAAGACGGACAGCCCGTCGGTGCGTTTCGTGACCTGATCGGCCGGTGTGGTGCGGGCGAGCAGCAGCATCATGTCCGAATGCATCGCGCGCGAGGTCCAGACTTTCTGGCCGCTGACCAGATAGTGATCGCCATTGCGCACGGCGCGGGTCTTCAGTTTCGTGGTGTCCGATCCGGTGCTGGGTTCGGTCACGCCGAAGGCTTGCAGGCGCAGGCGGCCGGCGGCGATGTCGGGCAGGTAGCGGCGCTTCTGTTCCTCGCTGCCGTGGCGCAGCAGGGTGCCCATGATGTACATCTGCGCGTGGCCCTGGGAGGCGACGCAACCCGAGGCGTTGATTTCTTCCAGGATCACCGCGGCGGCGCGGAGCGGCAGGCCGGAGCCGCCGTATTCCTCGGGGATCAGGGCGCCGAGGAAGCCGGCTTCGGTGAGCTCGGTGACGAATTCGGTGGGGTAGGATTGGGTGTCTTCCAGCTTGCGCCAATAGGCGCCGGGAAAGCGGGCGCAGATGCGGCGGACGCTGTCGCGGAGTTCGGGGTAGTCCTCGCCGATTTCGAGGGTGGTGAGCATGGGGGAGGCCTTTCGTCAGAGAATGGCGCCGGTGGCGCGCAGGGCGGCGATCTTCGCCACATCGTAGCCGAGCGCGGTCAGCAATTCGTCCGTGTGTTCCCCGAGCGCGGGCGGCTGGGACCGCAGCCCAGGGGTCGTGTCGTCGATCGCGATCGGCAGCGCCGGGAAGTTCGCGGTATGCCCGTCTGCCATGCGGATCGGCAGCGCGCGCACGGCGATCTGCGGATCGTGGAACAGATCGGATGGTGTGTTCACCGGGGAGAACGGAATGCCGGCGCGGTCGAGCAGTTCGGCGAGCGTCGCCGCGGTGCGGGTCGCGGCCAGGGCGGCCACGATCTCGCGCAACGGTTCCTTGTTCTCCACGCGCAGCGTGTTGGTGACGAAGCGCGGGTCCTCGAGTAGATCCCGGCGATCGAACGCGGCGCAGAAGGCGCGCCAGTGCGGATCCGACGTGATGCCGATGAACAGCGGCGTTTCGTCGGCACAGACGAAGGTTTCATACACGCCCCAGGCGCTGCGGCGGATCGGCATCGGCGGCGGGGCGGTGCCGGTGGCGGCCTCGCCGGCCATGTGCTGGCCGGTCAGGAAGGCCGCGGCCTCGAACAGCGACGCGGTGATTTTGCGCCCCACCCCATCGCGGTCACGCTGGCGCAGGGCCGCAAGCAGCCCGACCACGCCCATCACGCCGCCCAGGATATCGACCACCGAGGCGCCGGCGCGCAAGGGCTGGCCGGGCGGGCCTGTCATGTAGGACAGCCCGGACATGAACTGCGCGATCTCATCCAGCGCCGGGCGGTGCGCGTAGGGGCCGGGGAGGAAGCCCTTGAGCGCGCAATAGACCAGGCGGGGGTTG
>JAKAZN010000148.1 GCA_021815835.1 Pseudomonadota bacterium | reverse complement strand
CCCGCCACCTCGGCACCCGGCGCGTCCCCTACGCCCGCACGCTAGACGCCCCCCTCCCCCGCCCCCATCTCTCGCCGCGCAGCGCCCCCCAGGGAGACCGCGACCCCATGAGCAGCTACCGCCCCTATCAAGAAATCACCCGCCGCAAATCCCGCCGCGTCATGGTGGGCAACGTGCCGGTGGGCGGGGACGCGCCGATCACCGTGCAGACCATGACCAACACGTTGACCACCGATGTCGCCGGCACGGTCGCGCAGATCCAGCGCGCGGAGGCCGCCGGCGTCGATATCGTCCGCGTCTCCTGCCCCGACCGCGAGAGCGCGCTGGCGCTGAAGGACATCGTCCGCCAGGTGCATGTGCCGGTCGTGGCCGACATCCATTTCCACTACAAGCGCGCGATCGAGGCCGCCGACAGCGGTGCCGCCTGCCTGCGCATCAACCCCGGCAATATCGGCAGCGACGAGCGGGTGCGCGAAGTCATCAAGGCCGCACGCGACCATGGCTGCTCCATGCGGATCGGCGTGAACGCCGGCAGCCTGGAAAAGCACCTGCTGGAGAAATACGGCGAACCCAACCCGGAAGCCCTGGTCGAAAGCGCGCTCTATCACGCCAACATCCTGCAACAGCACGATTTCCACGACTTCAAGATCAGCGTGAAGGCCTCGGATGTGTTCCTGGCCGTCGCCGCCTACCAGCAACTGGCGGAGGTGTGCGACCACCCGCTGCATGTCGGCATCACCGAGGCCGGCGGCCGGCGCATGGGCACGGTGAAATCGGCGATCGGCCTCGGCTCGCTGCTCTGGGCCGGGATCGGCGACACCCTGCGCGTGTCGCTCTCCGATGAGCCGGAGGAAGAAGTGCGGGTCGGCTGGGACCTGCTGAAATCGCTGGGCATCCGCCATCGCGGGGTGAAGGTGATCTCGTGTCCGTCCTGCGCGCGCCAGGGCTTCAACGTGATCGATACGGTGCGCGTGCTGGAAGACCGGCTCGCCCATATCGTCACCCCGCTCACGCTGTCGATCATCGGCTGTGTGGTGAACGGCCCGGGGGAGGCCCTGATGACCGATCTCGGCGTCACCGGCGGCGGCGCGGGGCGGCACATGGTCTACAGCGCCGGCAAGACGGACCATACGATCGAGGCCGGCGGGATGATCGAGCACATCGTGGCGCTGGTGGAGGCGAAGGCGGCGGAGTTGCAGGGCCAGGCAGTCAAGGCGGCGGCGGAGTAGGCGGCTCTCCCCTTGCCTGGGCCACCCCGGACGTCCCCGCGCCCCTTGTGATCCCCCGGGGCCAGGGCTAATCCCTGCGCCTTCCCCGCCCAGCCCCCACCGCCAGCCCGCCCAGAGGTGTCCCGCATGTTTTCCCGACTGCTCGGCTTCATGTCGGCCGACATGGCGATCGATCTCGGTACCGCGAACACCCTGGTTTACGTGAAGGGCCGCGGCATCGTGCTCGCCGAGCCGTCGGTGGTCGCCATCGCCGACGTGAAGGGCAAGAAGCACGTCCTGGCCGTGGGCGAGGAAGCCAAGCAGATGCTCGGCCGCACCCCGGGCAACATCTCCGCCATCCGCCCGCTCCGCGACGGGGTGATCGCCGATTTCGAGGTGGCGGAGGAGATGATCAAGCATTTCATCCGCAAGGTGCATGGCCGCCGCCGCTTCGCCTCGCCCCTGATCATCGTCTGCGTCCCGTCCGGCTCCACCGCCGTCGAACGCCGCGCCATCCAGGAAAGCGCGGAAAGCGCCGGCGCGCGCAAGGTGCTGCTGATCGAGGAACCGATGGCCGCCGCCATCGGCGCCGGCCTGCCGGTGACCGAACCATCGGGCAGCATGATCGTCGATATCGGCGGCGGCACCACGGAAGTCGCGGTCATCTCGCTCGGCGGCATCGTCTATTCCCGCTCCGTGCGGGTGGGCGGGGACAAGATGGACGAGGCGATCATCAGCTATATCCGCCGCAACCATAACCTGCTGATCGGCGAGTCCACCGCCGAGCGCATCAAGATGGATATCGGCGCCGCGGCCGCGGACCCGAACGGCGACGGCGGCCCCTGGCGCGAGGTCAAGGGCCGCGACCTGATGAACGGCGTCCCGCGCGAGATCGTGGTGGGCCAGGCGCATATTGCCGAGAGCCTGGTCGAACCGGTCAGCGCGATCGTGGAAGCGGTCAAGGTCGCGCTGGAGAACACGCCCCCCGAGCTGTCGGCCGATATCGTCGATAAGGGGATTGTGCTCACGGGTGGCGGCGCCCTGCTCAATCGTCTGGACCAGGTGCTGCGGGAAGCGACCGGCCTGCCCGTGGCGGTGGCGGAGGACGCGCTGCAATGCGTCGCCCTGGGCACCGGACGCGCGCTCGAGGAGCTGAAGCGACTCCGCAACGTGCTCTCGACCATGTATTGACGGTTTTTCACCCCGGCTGCCCACGATGATCCGCCTCTCCCTGCCGCTGCGCCAGGCGCTCGCCAAGCTCACCCTGCCGGTGCTGTTCGCCGTCTCCTTCGGCGTCGTGCTGCTGGGCCGGCTCGACGTGCAGGTGGGCGAGCGGGCGCGGTCCTCGCTCGCCGACGCATTGGCGCCGGTCTATGCGGCGATGGCGGGTCCGCTCGGCGCGGTCCGCGCCGGCCTCGGCGGCATGACCGGCGTGTTCTCCGCGGAAACGGAAAACGCCCGGCTCGCCGCGGAAATCACGCGGCTGCGCCACTGGCAGGCGGTGGCGCTGGCGCTGGCGGCGCAGAACCGGTCGCTGAAGGCGGCGCTCCATTGGGTGCCCTCGCCGGCGCCGGAATTCGTCACCGCGCGGGTGGTGGCGGATGCGGGCGGGCTCTACGCGCGGGCCATGCTGCTCTCCACCGGTCCGAACCATTTCGTGCGCAAGAACCAGATCGTGCTCTCGGACGGCTCGCTGGTCGGGCGCATCACCGAAATCGGGTCGCGCTCGGCCCGGGTGCTGCTCATCACCGATCTCAACAGCCGCCTGCCGGTCCTGCTGGTCGGCGGGCATGGGCGGGCGATCCTGGCCGGCACCAACGGGCCGCGCCCGCGGCTGATCTTCTGGTCCGGCACCGCCCCGCGCGAGGGCGAGCAGGTGGTCACCGCCGGCATCGCCGCCGGCATCCCGCCCGATCTGCCGATCGGCGTGGTCCATTACACGGCGCACCATATCCCGGAGATCGTGCCGAACGCCGATCTCGACCGGTTGGACACCGTGCAGATCGTCTCGGGCGGCGTGGACGCACCCGCCGTCTCGACCCCGTCCGGCGCCGGGCCGGGCTGAGCCGGCGGAACGGCGATGGTCGAGCTTGGCCCCGCGCCCGGTATCCGACCCCGCCCCAGCCTGTGGCGGCGGCTCGACTCCCTCGCCCGCGCCGCCTTTCCCGTGGTCTGCACCGTGCTGCTGCTGCTGTTGTGCAACGCCCCCTTCGGCATCCCCGACCAGACCACCCTGGCCCCGGCGGTCGCGGTGGTCTCGGTGTTCTTCTGGACCCTGTTCCGCCCGGCCGCGATGCCGGCGCTCGCGGTGTTCGGGATCGGCCTGCTGCTCGATCTGCTCGGCTGGCTGCCGCTCGGCGCGGGGGTGCTGACCCTGCTCACGGTCCATGCCGTCTGCCTGCGGCTGCGCCGCGGCCTCGCGCGGCAGGGGTTCCTGATCATCTGGGCGATGTTCGCCGCCATCGCCGCCGGCGCCGCGGCCTTGACCTGGCTGCTGGTCGGGCTGCTGGAGCTGCGGCTGCTGCCCATGGCCCCGGCGCTGTTCCAGGCGCTGCTGACCACTTCGCTCTATCCCGCGCTCGCCATCCCGTTCGCGCTCGCGCACCGGGAACTCGCCGCGCCGGAGCAGGCCTGAGATGCGCCGCGAGATCAAGAACGGGCGCGTCTTCACCCGCCGCGCGCTGGCCGTGCTCGCCGGGCAAACCGCGGTGCTCGGCCTGCTGTCGGCCCGGCTCTATCAGGTGCAGCTGACCGAGGGGCGGCGCTACGCCACCCTCGCGCGGCAGAACAGTGTCAGCCTGCGCATGATCGCGCCGATCCGCGGGCGCATCCGCGACCGCGCCGGCACCTGGCTCGCCGACAACAAGCAGAACTGGCGCGCGCTGCTGATCGCCGAGCAGAGCAGCGACATCCCGCGCACCCTCGACCGCTTCTCCCGCATCGTCCCGCTGGACGGGCGCGCGCGGGCGCGCATCCGCCGCGATCTCCGCCGCAACCGCCGCTTCATCCCCGTGCTGGTGGCCGATTTCCTCACCTGGGACCAGATGGCGCGGATCGAGGCGGACGCCCCCGACCTGCCCGGCATCGTCATCGACGTGGGCCAGACCCGGGTCTATCCGCTCGGCCCCGATTGCGCCCATCTGGTGGGCTATGTCGGCCCGGCCACGCCCGACGATGTCGCCCGCGATCCCGCGCTCGCGCTCCCCGGAATGCGGGTCGGCAGGACCGGGGTGGAGCGCTATCGGGAGACGGATCTGCGCGGCGCGGCGGGCTCGGTTCAGCTCGAGGTGAACGCCTATGGCCGCGTGATCCGCGAGCTTGCCCGCGACGGCGGCATCCCGGGCGAGGACGTCAGCCTCGCGCTCGATGCCCGGCTCCAGCAACTGGCGATGGCGCGCCTGGCGGGCCAAAGCGCCAGCGCGGTGCTGCTCGATTGCCGCAATGGGGAGGTCCTGGCGATGGCCTCCACCCCCTCCTTCGATCCGGGCCTGTTCGATACCGGGGTGAGCGAGGCGCAATGGCGTGCCTGGACCACCGATCCCGAGGCGCCGCTGATCGACAAGGCCGCGACCGGCGTCTATTCGCCCGGCTCGACCTTCAAGATGAATGTCGCCCTGGCGGCGCTGGAGTCGGGGCTGATCACGCCCACGACGAGCTTTTTCTGTCCGGGCTATTTCCAGCTCGGCAACCGCAAATTCTACTGCTGGAAGCATGGCGGCCACGGCACGATCGACGTGCATGGCGCGATCCAGCAGAGCTGCGACGTGTTCTTCTACCACACCGCGCTCACCGCCGGGATCGATCGCATCGCCGCGATGGGCCACCGCCTCGGCCTCGGCACGTCGCTGCCGCTCGATCTGCCGTTGCAGGCGCACGGACTGATCCCCACCCGCGCCTGGCGCCGCGCCCACGGCCATCCCTGGGTGCTGGGCGATACGGCCCTCAGCGGCATCGGCCAGGGCTTCGTCCAGGTCACGCCGCTGCAACTCGCGACCTACGCCGCGCGCATCGCCACCGGGCGGGCGGTCGTGCCGCGCGTGGCGCGCGCGATCGGCGAGACGGTTCTGCCGGGCGGGCATGCCGCCGACTGGCCGCTGCTCGATCTGCCGGAGCCGGCGCTGGCGGCGGTGCGGCGGGGGATGCACGCGGTGGTGAACACGCCCCAGGGGACCGGCTGGACGGTGCGGCTCCCGCCGGCGCTGGGGGTGCAGATGGCCGGCAAGACCGGCACCGCGCAGGTCGCCGGCGTCAGCCAGGCCGCGCGCAACCAGGGCGGGTTCCACAGCAGCAAGCTGGCCTGGCGGCTGCGGCCCAACGCGCTGTTCGTCGCCTTCGCGCCGTACGACGCCCCCCGCTACGCCGCCGCCATCGTGATCGCGCACGGCAATGAGGGGGTCGAGGCCGCCGGCCCCGTCGCGCGCGATCTGATGGTGGCGGCGCTCACCGCCGACGGCACCATCACCGCCGCCCGCGCCACCGGTCTGGCCCCCGGCGCGCCCCCTGGCCGGCCCCCCGGCGCGCCCCCGGGCCCGGTCGCCGGTTCGGTCGCCGGTCCGGTCGCCGGTCCGGTCGCCGGTCCCGGGGCGGCTCGGCCCCCGGGCGCCGCCGGGGGACCCACGCTGTGAACGGCCTC
>JAKAZN010000147.1 GCA_021815835.1 Pseudomonadota bacterium | reverse complement strand
CGGTATCCAGGTAGGGCAGCCCCAACGCCTCGGCCAGGCGCCGCGCGAGCGTGCCCTTGCCGGCCGCCGCCGGCCCGTCGATGGCGATCACCGGCGGTGTCATGGCGCGGCCAGGGCGGCGCCCAGCTGGTTCATCAGCGCCACGAATCCGGGAAAGCTGGTGTCGATGAAGCCGGCGTCATCGACGGTCACGCCGCCGCGGGATGCCAGTCCCAGGACCAGCCCGCTCATTGCCAGACGGTGATCCATATGGGTCGCCACAATGCCCCCGCCGGGCGGCGCCCCACCCAGGCCGTGCACGATCAGATCGTCGCCTTCCACCTCGGCGCGCACGCCGCCGGCCGCCAGCAGCGCCGCGGTGCCGGCCAGACGGTCGCTTTCCTTGACCCGCAATTCCTTCAATCCGCGCAGGCGCGACACGCCGGTCGCCGCCGCGCAGGCAACCGCCAGGATCGGATATTCGTCGATCATGCTGGGGGCCCGCCCGGGCGGCACGTCGATCGCGCGCAGCGCGCCGGCGCGCGCGGTCAGATCGCCGACCGACTCGCCGCCGGCCACGCGCGGCGTGCCGATCGTAAGTTCCGCGCCCATCTCACGCAGACAGTCCAGCAGCCCGGTGCGCAGCGGGTTCAGCCCGACCCCGGTCACGGTGACCGACGATCCTGCCACCAGCAGCGCCGCCACCAGCGGGAAGGCGGCCGAGGACGGATCGCCCGGCACGACGATATCGGCCGCGCGCAGCTCCGGCTGCCCGGCAAGCGCGATCACCCGGCCCGCGCCGGCCGGTTCCACGGAGACCTCGGCGCCGAAATGGCGCAGCATGTTTTCGGTATGATCCCGGGTTGCCTCCGGCTCCTCGATCCGCGTGATCCCGCGCGCGTTCAGCCCGGCCAGCAGCAGCGCCGATTTCACCTGCGCGGACGGGACCGGCACGCGGTATTCCAGCGGCAGCGCCGCGCCGGTCCCGGTGACCGCCAGCGGCAGCCGCCCGCCCGCCCGCGCCGCGAACACCGCGCCGGTCGCGGCCAGCGGATCGGTGACGCGGCGCATCGGCCGGCGGCGCAGGCTGGAATCCCCGGTCAGGACCGAGAAGAACGGATGGGTGGCCAGGATCCCGCATAACAGCCGCGCCGCGGTGCCGGAATTGCCCATGTCGAGCACGTCGGCCGGCTCGGTCAGCCCGCCGATGCCGCGCCCGGCGACGCGCCAGGTGCCTGGCGCGTCCTGGATCACCTCGGCGCCGAGCGCGCGCATGGCGGCGGCGGTGGCCAGCACGTCCTCGCCCTCCAGCAGCCCGGTGATGCGCGTTTCGCCCACGGCCAGCGCACCGAACATGAGGGCGCGATGGCTGATCGATTTGTCGCCGGGAACGGCGATGCGGCCGGAGAGCGGGCCGGCGGGCGGGGCGTGAAGCGGGCCGGGGGGCGGGGGGTGGAGCATGGCGCGCGCTTAGCACGACGCGGGGCGGGAGACGATGGTGGCGGAGTCCCAGCCGTCGCCCCCGGCCGCGCTCGACCTTCCCCTGACGGGCCTGCGAGGATCGCGCCGTTCAGCGGAGGGTAAACTGATCTGGTCCGTGCTGCGGACACGAGAAAAGCGCAGCCGCTATGACGACGTCGGCAACCGCCGCAGCAACTGCGTCCACTCCTTTACCAGCCGCGGCAATTCCTCGATCACTTCGCGACCGAACAGAACTTCATCAACGTAGCCCATGTTGATCATGTCCACGATTCGACACAGATACGCCTTGCCGTCTTTCCACCATGTGTCATAGGCATCGACCATGAGATAATGCCGGATGTCCATACCGGCGCCGGCACGCAGGTCTTGCAGTTCCATCCCATCGAGCAGGGTTTCATAAACACCGTCGGCAACGCGCGATCCGAACGTCGTCGTGTAGTAATATTCTTTCACTTCCCAGATTGCGACAGGGTTTATCGATCTTGGGAAGGCACCGTCAACCCGCCGCGACAGGGTTCGTAACGGCATTCCAGCGTGCGTGACGGTCGTCAGTTTCCTGGGATCGTAGTCGCAGGCCATACCCCCGGAATGATGTTCGACCAGCATGTTGACCAGGCCGGTCAGGAATGCATGCGCGCGCTTGTCCCCGGTCTGCTTGTTCATCGGCAGAGGGCAGGTGGGACGAAGTCTCGCGCGGGTGGCCTCGAACAGGAGGCGGGCCTGATCCGCGGTCATCAGCTTGCCACGGACGTGCCGGTCGAGCGCATCGGCGCGATACGCAAAATAGGCACGCAGAGAGAAGCCAAGCGGGGTTGGCTGCCCTTGCGGCGTGGCGATCCGATCCGGATCCAGGCCAAGTTCGACAAAACCGCCGCGCATTTCTTCAATGGTGGGAACCTTGATCCGGTCCTGCCCGCGAACCGTATAGCCAAGGTCCTGACTCAGCGAGCGAACGCAGGCCCAGAAAGCTTTGTCCTGATGTGCAAACCGCGGGTCGGGCTTCACTCCGGCTGTCCGCGCGCGGCTTCTGCATCGAGCGCCGCGAGCAACGCCGGCAGGCCCGTACCCAGAACCACGCAGACTGCTCGCAGCTCAATCAGATCGAGTTTCCGCTGGCCCGATTCGTATTTGCTTACGAAGGACTGCGGAAGCCCCAACTGCCGTGCGACATCGGCCTGCTTCAACCCCGCAGCTAGCCGGGCACGGCGAAGCAGCCGCCGCAGAGCGCGCCGGTAGATATCGCCGTTGATGGCATTCGCTTCTTGCGTCATATCCTATTTTGGGATATAAGAATGGCTTACCGGCGCCGAATCGGGTATCGTGAGTCCAGAATGCAGTACGCCCTCCTTGATACAAGCGTTGCCGCGCCCGCCCCGGGCGCGGCCCGACCGCGGCCTCGCCACCGACCATTCACGCAACAGCTTCTGAAATGGATCGGTAACAAGCAGCGATTTGCCCATGAAATCGCTGACTTCATGCCGGAACGCTTCGGTACCTACCACGAACCGTTCCTGGGATCGGGAGCCGTGCTCGGCACGGCTGCACCCGCGCGCGCTCGCGGCTCGGACTGCTTCGCACCGCTGGTCGGTATCTGGGAGACACTGAAACGCGACCCCGATCTATTGGTATCCTGGTATGCGAGCCGCGTGCGGCTGCATCGTCAGATCGGCAAGCAGCGCGCCTACGATGAAGTGCTCGGCAGCTACAACGCCCGCCCTAACGCCGCGGATTTTATCTTTCTCTCGCGCGCCTGCTATGGCGGGGTCGTGCGCTTTCGCAAGGATGGCTACATGTCCACGCCTTGCGGCGTACACGAACCCATCTCGGAACACTCCTTCGCCGCCCGGGTCCGGACCTGGCAACACCGGGTGCGGGGAGCGGAATTTGCGCGACTGGACTACGAGGAAGCGATGGACCGCGCCGTGCCGGGAGATGTCGTGTATTGCGATCCCCCGTATTCGCACACCCAGGCCATTCTATATGGCGCCCAGGATTTCAGCCTCGCCCGCCTCCTCAGCCGTATCTCCGTCTGCAAGGCGCGGGGGGTCCGGGTGTTGCTGAGCATCGACGGAACCAAGAAATCCGGCTCCGTCTTGTGCGATGTCCCTATTCCAGACGGTCTGTTCGTCCATGAAGTTGCGGTGAACGTCGGCCGCTCCATGCTGCGTCGGTTCCAGCGCGGCGGCGACAGCTTGGAAGACGAAGTGGTCCATGACCGCCTGCTGATGACTTTCTGATCCCCCCTACCGGGCGATCCCCGCCGGCCACCCCACATGCACCACCGGCCCCGCGATGGACGCGGTCGGCGCGGACCAGGGCGTGATGACCCGCATCCCCGCCACCTTCGTGACCACCACCCAGGTCGGATCGCCGATCTGCCCCGCACCCTGCCGCAGCGCCACCGGGATCGTCGTCCCCGGATTGGCCCAGCTTGCCAGCACCGCGGCCAGATAGGGCGCGCCCAGCGCGGCGTCCTGCGAATGATACGCCGCCGCCGCCGCCGGCCAACTGCCCAGCTGGACATGCAGCCGGGCCAGGAACGCCCCCGCATAGGCCGCGTTCGCTGCCGGGTCCAACGCCTGGCGCAGGGACGAAAACGCGCCGGGATGCGCCGCCAGGTTCACCTGGAAACATCCCAGATCGACATTGTGCTGACCCGCGGCCACCGCTCCGCGCGCGGTGGCCAGCGCCGCCCGCCGGGAATCGAACAGCGCCCCGGTCCCGGCGACATCCACCGCCCAGGGCCAGGGCGTCACCCGGCCGAGGCGCGCGGCATAGCGCCCGCTCTCGACCCGTCCGATCGCCAGCAACAGCCCGTGGGGAATCCCGTTCGCGGCCTCGGCCGCCAACCCCGCTTGCTCGCAGGCCGCGCCGGGCGCGGCGGCTCGCGCCGACCCCGACAGCAGCAGGCCGAGCGCGAGCCCCGCCAGCGCCGGCGCGCGGCCTCCGCTGCGCATCCGGTGCTCCGTTATGCGGGTTCCAGCACCCGCGCCCGCGGCGCCACCGGAGCGGTCGGCTCCGGCTCGGGCGCGGCACTCGGCTCGGACAGCTTGTAGCCGCAGCCCCAGACATTCTGCACCAGGCTCGGCAGACCCGCCGCCGCCAGCTTCTTGCGCAACCGGCAGACGATCACGTCCACGGTCTTCAGCTCCGGCTCTTCCTCGGTACCATATAGATGGTTGAGGCACGCGCCCTTGGACAACGAGACGCCGCGCTTCAGCATCAGCAGCTCCAGCAGCGCGTATTCCTTGGGCGTGAGATGCAGCGGCTGGCCGGATACCTTCACCTCGTGGCTATCGAGGCATAGTTCCAGCGGCCCCGCGGACAGCACCGATTTGGTATGCCCGCCGCTGCGCCGGATCACCGCGCGCAGCCGCGCCATCAGCTCATCGACCGGGCAGCACCCGTCCAGCACGTCATCGGCGCCGAGATCGAGCGCCTTCACCCGCGGCTGCGGGTCCGGCCGGTCGGTGATCGCCAGGATCGGGCTTTGGCAGCCCGAGGCGCGCACCCGGCGGATCAGATCGAGCCCTGGCATGTCGCGCAGGTCCAGATCCAGCAGCACCGCATCGAAGCGATAGAGACGGAGGAATTCCATCGCCTCGGCCCCGGTGCCGGCGTGCTCGCGGTTGAGGCCGCGGCGACGCAGTTCCTGAAGGTCTTCGAGGCGCCGCAACGGCTTTGTTCCGATCTGCAGGATAAGCATCGCTCTGTCACCTGGTTCGCGCTGTTAGGAAACTGTCAACGAATGGTTAACGCGGCGGCACGATCACGGAAATTTCATTACCGGGCAACGGTTTTGGCGGCCGAGTGATGGCCTAGGCCATTCGGCCGAGTTGTTTCCCCGGCATGGTTCTGCTTCGTTCTTGTTTGCGCGGCTGCCTGCACTCTTTCCGTCGAGGTTCCGCCCCGGATGCCATTCCTCCGCTCGCTCTGCACGCGGCTTCTTCCCGCCGGCTTGCTCCCTGATCGCCGCGGTGCGGTTGCCTTGATGGCCGCGATTGCCACCCCGGTGCTGCTCGGCGCGGTGGCGGTGGGGGTCGAGGTGGGCAATTGGTCGGCGGTGCAGCTGAGTACTCAGCGCGTCGCCGACATGACGGCCTTGGCCGCGGGCCAGTCTTTCGCCTCCGGTGCGACCATCCAGCAGGCCGCCAATGCCGGAGCCAATATCGCCGAGCTGAACGGTGCGACGGGTGCGCAAAGCCGGTTCTGGAACGCAACCACGAACGTGCTGAGCGACGGCAGCATCACGGTTGCCTACGTGACCGGGGTTCATAGCAGCTCCGATCCTGCCTTCCAGGCGACGGTGCGGACCTCGGTTCCGCTGATTGTGGCGCGCCTGGTCAGCACCGCAACGTCACAGACCTTGACCGCCCAGGCCACCGGCGAGGTGCAATCGATCCAGGCCTGGGGCGG
>JAKAZN010000146.1 GCA_021815835.1 Pseudomonadota bacterium | reverse complement strand
TCTGCGCGCCGGTGCGGCCATCGTGCAGCAGAATAGGCGCGTCCCCGCCGGGGCCGTTCAGATGCGGCTCGGCGACATGCAGGGTAAAGGCCGCCGCGACGGCGGCGTCGAAGGCATTGCCGCCGCGTTCCAGCACGGACATGCCCACGGCGCTGGCAATCCAGTGCGTGGAGGCGACCATGCCGAAGGTGCCGGCAATTTCGGGACGGGTGGTGAACATGGAGCCTCCGCGCGCGATATGCGCCCAGCATGGCGCAGTCCGGCGGCGATGACGATCCCTGGGGCCGAGCTCAGCCCGGCACGGTCGCCGCCGCCAGTTCGCGCAGCCGCGCCGCCCCCGCCGGCCCCTTCATCGCGTCCCGCCAGCTCCCCTCCGCGACCCGCTGATGCGCCGCCACCGCGTCGTCGGCGGAGGTGATCATTGCCACCCCGGTCTGCGTCCCCGGCGCCGTTTCCGGGCGGAACGGATTGATCGCCAGGCTCACCCGGTCGCGCGCGCGCAGCACCTTGAACTGCGAGGTCGGCTCCGTCCCGGTCAGCAGGCCGAATTGCAGCCCCATCGGCTCGGCTTCCATCAGCGCGGCCATGTTCTCGATCTCGGTCGCCGCCACCTGCCGGCCGATCCGGCGGATGCGGTCCGACACCGCCAGCCCGCCGGCGATCCCCTGCTCCAGCAGCCGGCGCACGCCGTTCACGGTCACCATGCAGATGATATTCGGCCGGCGCATCTGATACAGCCGCTTGCGCGCCGCCAGCACGCCCAGCACCTGCTCGGCCTGGCTGCGCAGCGCCGCGCGATCCGCGCCGGCGCGGTCCGACATCTCGTCGAACGCCTCGGCCAGCGCCAGATCGAAGGCTTCCGACGTGGTCAGGTAGTTGAGCGGGCCGAAAATCTCGAGGATCTGATCGGCCGTTTCCTCCAACTGGCGCAGCCGTTCGAAATACCCCACGGCGCGGCTGTAGTACTCGATGCCGATCCCGAGCAGCGACAGCGGCGAGATTTTCAGCAGTTCCGCCAGCCGCTTGATCGTGTCGAGCTTGATGACCTCGCCTTTTTCGTAGCGATACAGCGCGGCGCGGGAGACGCCGAGCCGGGCGGCGATCTCCTCGGCCCGCAGGCCGGATTCCATGCGAAAGGCCCGCAATTGCTGGCCGATCTCGTTGAAGCGCATCGACATTGGCTTGCCTTGTCCCCCCGGCCTGAATCCCCGTTCGGGCCCCGGGACGCAGCAATAGCGGCAGTCTCACCGACTGGCAACGGTTTTCGCACGCCGTGCGACCCGTCTCTCCCCGGGCCGCATCCGCTCAGAACACGATTATTTGGTCCCGCGGATCGAAAAATCGCCGAGCCGCTCGATCGCCCGGATCAGCGCCGAGTGGTCGAGTTCGCCCTCCCCATGCGCCGCGCAGGACGACATCATCTGCTGCGCGATCGCGGTATTGGGGAGCGAGAGTTGCAGCGCCTTCGCCGCCGACAACGCCAGGTTGAGATCCTTCTGGTGCAGCCGGATGCGAAATCCGGGGTCGAACGTGCCCTTCACCATCCGCTCGGCGTGCAGTTCCAGCACCCGCGAGGCGGCGAACCCGCCCGAAATCGCCTGCCGCACCTTGGCCGGATCCGCCCCCGCCCTGGCGGCAAAGACCAGCGCCTCGGCCACCGCCTGGATGTTCAGCGCGACGATGATCTGGTTCGCCACCTTGCAGGTCTGCCCGGCGCCCACCGGACCGACATGGGTGATGTTCTTGCCCAGCAGGTCGAACAGCGTCCTGGCGCGCGCGAACCCCGCGTCCGACCCGCCCGCCATGATGGTGAGGCTCGCCGATTTCGCGCCGACCTCCCCGCCCGAGACCGGGGCATCGACATAATCGCAGCCCTTTTCCGCAACCTTGGCGGCGAATTCCTTGGTCTCGATCGGGCTGATCGAGGACATGTCGATCACCAGGCTGCCGGGCTTCAGCCCCTCCGCCGCGCCATGCGCGCCGAACAGGGCCGCCGCCACGTCGGGGGTGTCCGGGACCATCAGGATCACCACCTCGGAGGCCGCCGCGACCTCCCGCGGGGTCGCGACCACATGCGCCGCGGCGCGGATCTCCGCGGTCAGGCTGGCGCGCTCGGGCACGGTCAGTTCGTGGCCGGCGGCCTTGAGATTGAGCGCCATGGGCCGGCCCATGATGCCGAGGCCGATGAAACCGATCTTCATGGGAAGAAATCTCCTGTCAGCGAAAAAGGTCCGAGGCGAAGGATCAGCGGGCGAAGCGCTTCATCCAGGCCAGGCCGGCCACGGTCTCGCCCGCCGGGCGGTACTCGCAGCCCACCCAGCCCGCGTAGCCGAGCGCGTCCATCCGCGCGAAGACGAAATCCCAGCCGATCTCCCCGGTGCCCGGCTCGTTGCGGGCCGGCACGTCGGCGATCTGCATATGCGCGATCACCGGCAGATGCTGTTCCATGCGTTTGGTGATGTCGCCCTCGGTGACCTGCACATGATAGACGTCGAATTGCAGGCCGATCCGGTCGCGCCCGATCGCCTCCACGATCGCCGCGCCCTGCGCCTGGGTATTGAGGAAATAGCCCGGCATGTCGCGGTGGTTGATCGGCTCGATCACAAGCTTCACGCCGGCGGCGTGCGCCTGCTCGGCGGCCCAGGCGAGGTTCGCCGCATAGACCGCCGCCGCGGTCGCGGGCGCCACGCCGGCGGGCACGATCCCGGCCATGCAATGCACCAGTTTGCAGTCAAGCGCGGCGGCGTACTCAAGCGCGCGGCCCACGCCCGCGCGGAACTCCGCCTGCTTGCCGGGCAGGGACGCCAGCCCGCGCTCCCCCTTCGCCCAGTCGCCGGGCGGCATGTTGAACAGCGCCTGGGTCAGGCCGTTCGCGTCCAGCCGACGGCGGATCTCGGCGGCCGGGTGCTCGTAGGGAAACAGGAACTCGACGCCACGGAAACCGGCGCGGGCGGCGGCGTCGAAGCGGTCGAGGAACCCGACCTCGTTGAACATCATCGACAGATTGGCGGCGAAACGCGGCATTCCATCCTCCCCGGCTGCGCGGGCGGACCTCCCCGGCTGCGCGGGCGGAACCTAGGCGGGCGAGGCCGGTTTGTCTCCCCCCGAAGTGCCGCGCGCGCGCAAAGCCGCTCGCGTCCCGGGCCGTGACGGGGTTAGGGTAGGCCGCCCCGTCACGGATTCGTCATGCTGGTCTTCATCCTCTCCCGGCTGCTGCAAGCGATCCCGGTCCTGCTCGCGGTCGGCGTCATCGCCTTCTCCATGTTCCGCTATGTGGGCGATCCGGTGAGCGGGATGCTGGGGCAAGACTATACGGACGCGCAGCGGACCGCCCTGGTGCACCGGCTCGGCCTCGACCAGCCGGCCTATGTGCAGTTCGGCCATTATGTCTGGGCGGCGCTACACGGGAATTTCGGCTACAGCTATCGCATCGCCGAACCGGTCGCGACCCTGTTCGCCACCCGGCTGCCGGCCACCCTCGAATTGTCCATCACCGCCTCGGTGCTGTCGGTCGTGGTCGGCATCCCGCTCGGCGTCTATGCCGGCATCTGGCGCCGGTCCTGGCTGTCGCGCGCCTTCATGCTGACCAGCCTGATCGGCGTCTCGCTGCCCACTTTCCTGATCGGCATCCTGCTGATCCTGGTCTTCGCGGTGGAGCTGGGCTGGCTGCCGAGCTTCGGACGCGGCCATGTCATCGAGCTCGGTTGGTGGAGCACGGGGTTCCTCACCTGGTCGGGGCTGCGCGCGCTGATCCTGCCGTCGATCACCCTGGGGCTGTTCCAGCTCACCCTCATCATGCGGCTGGTGCGCGCGGAGATGCTGGAGGTGCTGCGCACCGACTACATCAAATTCGCCCGCGCGCGCGGGCTGCGATCGCGCACGATCCATTTCGGCCATGCCCTGAAGAACACCATGGTTCCGGTCATCACCGTGATCGGGCTGCAGCTCGGCGGCGTGATCGCCTATTCGCTGGTGACCGAGACGGTGTTCCAGTGGCCGGGCATGGGGCTGCTGTTCATCCAATCCGTCGCGGCGGCCGATATCCCGGTGATGTCGGCCTATCTGATGCTGGTGGGCGTGGTGTTCGTGGTCATCAACCTCGTGGTCGATCTGCTGTATTACGCGGTCGATCCGAGATTGCGGATCGGGCGCGGCGGGCGCGGCGCATGAGCGGCATCGCCGCCCCGCGCCCCGGGTCCTGGCGCGACAGCGACCTGTGGTACAGCTTCACCCATTCGCCGATCGCGATCGGCTCGGCGGTGGTGAGCCTGATCTTCCTGCTCGGTGCCGGTCTCGCACCCTGGATCGCGCCGCACGATCCGTTCGATATCGCGACGTTGAGCCTGCTCGACAGCTTCCGCCACCCCTTCGCCGGCTGGACCTACCCGCTCGGCACCGACGAGCAGGGGCGCGACATGCTGTCCGCCATCATGTACGGCGCGCGGCTGAGCCTGGTGGTCGGCGCCGCCTCGGTGCTGTTCGCGGTCGGCGTCGGGGTAGGCCTCGGGCTGGTCGCGGGCTACGCCGGCGGGTGGGTCGATGGCCTGCTGATGCGCGCGGCCGATGTGCAGCTGACCTTTCCCGCCATCCTGATGGCGCTGCTGGTCGATGGCGTGGTCGGCGCGCTGGTGCCGCGCGACCGGCATTCGGAGATCCAGATCTACGTGATCGTGTTCGCGATCGGCATCGCCCGCTGGCCGCAATTCGCCCGCACCGTGCGCGGCTCCACCCTGGTGGAACGCGGCAAGGATTACGTCGCGGCGGCGCAGGTGATCGGCATCGGCCGGGCGAAGATCCTGTTCTCGCATATCCTGCCGAACGTGCTGGGGCCGGTGCTGGTGATCGGCACCCTGACCCTGGGATTGGCGATCCTGGACGAGGCGACCTTGTCCTTCCTCGGCGTCGGCCTGCCGCCGACCCAGCCCTCGCTGGGCACCTTGATCCGGATCGGCGACGATTTCCTGTTCTCCGGCCAATGGTGGGTGACGGTGTTCCCCGGGCTGGCGCTGCTGGCGCTGGTGCTCGCGATCAACCTGCTGGGCGACTGGCTGCGCGACGCGCTGAACCCGAGGCTGCGATGAGCACGGCACCGCTGCTGGAGGTACGCGACCTGACGGTGGAATTTCCGACCCGCCGGGGCATTCTGCGGGCGCTGGACCAGGTGTCCTTCACCATCGCGCCCGGGGAGGTGCTGGGCGTGGTGGGCGAGAGCGGCGCCGGCAAGTCACTGACCGGGGCGGCGATCATCGGGCTGCTCCAGCCGCCCGGACGGATCGCCGGCGGGGCGATCCTGCTGGAAGGCGCGCGCATCGACGACCTGCCCGCCGAGGCGCTGCGGCGCATCCGCGGCCGGCGCATCGGGGCGATCTTCCAGGACCCGCTGACAACGCTCAATCCGCTGATGACGATCGGGCGGCAGTTGGTCGAAACGATCCGCACCCATCTCGATCTGTCCGCCGCCGCCGCGCGTGCCCGCGCGATCTCCTGGCTGGAGGAGGTGGGCATCCCGGCCGCCGCGCGGCGGATCGATGCCTATCCGCACGAATTCTCCGGCGGGCAGCGCCAGCGCGTGGTGATCGCCCTGGCACTCTGCGCCGAGCCGCGGTTGATCATCGCCGACGAACCCACCACCGCGCTCGATGTCTCGATCCAGGCGCAGATCATCGCATTGTTGAAGCGGCTGGCGCGCGAGCACACGACGGCGGTGATGCTGATCACCCACGACATGGGCGTGATCGCCGAGACCGCGGATCGAGTCGCGGTGATGTATGCCGGGCGGATCGTCGAGATCGGTCCGGTGGCCGAGGTGATCCGCGCCCCGGCCCATCCCTATACGGCGGGGCTGATGGCGAGCATCCCCGCGCTGGATCGGCGGGTCACGCGCCTCGC
>JAKAZN010000145.1 GCA_021815835.1 Pseudomonadota bacterium | reverse complement strand
CCCTGAATCGGGGTGGGGACACGCACGCCTAATTCGTTACGATATCATTATGAATTCAGCCCGCCGCCCGCATGCGGGAGCGACGCTCGGCATCGGCCCCTGATGCGCCACCACGGATGCATGTCGCAAAAGCCCGTCAACGGGGAATTCCATTTCTGGTTTCATCGCAGGTGCGCCGGGCGCGGCCCGACGGGTGAGGCCGCTCCCGAACCACGCCGCCCACGGCCGAGGCGGCCCCAACGGCGGTACCGCCAGACCCGGAAGGCGGGCCACCAACCCTTCGGGCCCGACACGCGCGCCACCCCCGGTCCCGCTGCCAGGACAGGGACCGAGGATGCGCGACCCCGCGACGGGTCTGAATAGGTTTGGCCTTCCCCGCGCGCCCGGGCTAATGTTGCGAATCGTGGCGGGCGACCGTCGGCGAATCGGGCCTGTGCCGGCTGCCGCACCCTTGGGGAAGGATCGTGGCACCCTGCCGGGCGTGTGTTTCATCCCAGCGCAGCACAGGGGCGCCGCGCGGCCATGCAACCAGGCGACATCGACGCGGCGCTACGCGAATCACGGATCGAGGCACGGTTCCAGCCGATCGTGCGGCTGACCGACCGGGTTCCCGTGGCCCTGGAGGCCCTGGCCAGGATCGACGACCCCGTTCATGGCGTCGTGGCGGCCGACCGGTTCATCCGGCAGCTGGAATTGGCCGGGCGGCTACGCGACCTGACCGACCAGGTGGCCGCCTCGATCTTCGCCGATCTCGCCCGCGGCCTGCCGGCGATGCGCGCGCTCGGCGTCGGGATCAACCTGCCGCTCGATCTCCTGCTGCGGCCGAGCACGCTCGATCGCCTGGAGGCCGCGCGGGAGGCGGCCGGCGTCGCGCCCGACCGGCTGGTCATCGAACTGACCGAAAATCAGCCGGTCGAAGACGCCGCCGCGCTCGGGCGCGCGCTGGAACGGATCCGCCGGGCCGGGTACGGCGCCGCGATCGACGATGTCGGCCCGGCCATGACCTGGGTGGGCGCCCTGCTCGACCTGCCCTTCACCGGCCTGAAGCTCGACGGGGCGATGGTCGGGCTGGCCGGCGAGGCAGACGCGCGCGGGGATTTCGCCGCGGACATCGTCATCGCCGCGCACCGCCACGGGCTGATCGTCACCGCCGAGGGGGTGGAGGATTCGCTCACCTGGCGACAGGCCGAGGCGCTGGGCGCGGATCAGGCCCAGGGCTTTCTCATTGGCGTCGCGCTGGCCGCCGACGAGCTCGCCGGGTGGCGCGCTCAATGGGAGCGGACCTTGCGGCCAGTGCCGTGATCGGCCCCGGCGCGGCTGCCGGCGCGATTACGCGAGCATCCCCTCCCGGAACGCATCGGCGATGCGGCGGACGCGATTTTCGGCATCGACGACCAGGATATCGAAGCGCATCCCCCCCGCGCCCCAATCGGGATGCTCGGCAAGAACCTGATCGGCCGCGGCGATCAGCCGGGTGCGCTGGCGCGGACTGACGGCTGCCGCCGCCTCGCCCAGGTGGCGCCGGGACTTCACCTCGACCACGGCGAGCAAGCCGGATTTCTGGGCAACCAGATCGATCTCTCCGGCCAGGGTCCGCAGCCGCCGCGCCAGGATCTCCCATCCGTCGCGTTCCAGGGCCTCGGCGGCGAGCGTCTCGGCGGCGATCCCGCGCGCCTGCGCGCACCGGCCGCGGGAAGTCCGGACCGGAGCCACGGTCACCGCCGGGCCGCGATCGCGGCGGCGAGGCGCAGGGCCGCGATCAGGCTGGCGGGATCGGCCGTGCCGCTGCCGGCGATATCGTAGGCGGTGCCATGATCGGGTGAGGTACGCACGATCGGCAGGCCGAGCGTGACGTTCACGCCATGCGCCATGTCCAAGGTCTTGAGCGGGATCAGCCCCTGGTCGTGATACATGCAGATCGCCACGTCGTATCGGGTGCGGGCGGCGGCGGTGAACATGGTGTCGGGCGGCCAGGGGCCGGAGACGTCCTCGCCTTCGGCGCGCAGCGCGGCGATGGCGGGGGCGATGATACGGGTTTCCTCGTCGCCGAGCGCGCCACCTTCCCCGGCATGGGGATTGAGGCCGGCGATCGCGAGCCGCGGGCGGGGCAGGCCGAAATCGCGGCGCAATGCCGCGGCAGTGGTGCGGGCGGCGTTCAGGATCCGCTCGGTGCTTAGCGATGCGATCGCGTCGCGCAGGCTGGCATGCACGGTGACGGGCACGACGCGCAGCGCGGGGCTCGCCAGCATCATCTCCTGCCGCCCGGGCGCGCCGGTCAGCGCGGCGAGGAATTCGGTGTGGCCCGGATAGGCGAACCCCGCCTGATAGAGGGCGGATTTGTTGATCGGATTGGTGACGACACCGCCCACCGCGCCGGCGCGGGCGAGCCCGGTCGCCTGCTCGATCGCCGCGATGACGGCGGGGGCGTTGGCGGGGTCCGGGTGGCCGGGGCGGGGCGGGTTGGCCAGCCTGACGGGCAAGACGGGCAGCGCTTCGGCGAAGCTTACGGCGTCCGCGGTCGCGACCTCGGCAATGGGAATGTCGAGACGCAGACTGGCGGCGAGGGCGCGCAGCCGATCCGGATCGTCCAGGACGACGAATTCCGGCCCGCCCTCCCGCAGCGCCCGCCAGGCGCCGAGCGTCAGTTCCCCGCCGATGCCGGCGGGATCGCCCATGGTCAGCGCGAGCGGGCGCATGCGGCGCGCTCAGATATGCAAGGCGCGGCCATCGACCGCGAGGGCGGCTTCCTTGACCGCTTCGGACAAGGTCGGATGGGCGTGGCAGATGCGCGCGACATCCTCGGCCGAGGCGCCGAATTCCATCGCCGTGGCGAGCTCGGCGATCAAGGTGCCGGCATCGGGGCCGAGGATATGCGCGCCCAGCAGCCGGTCGGTGGTCTTGTCGGCGAGGATCTTCACGAGGCCGTCGGTATCGCCCATCGCCCGGGCGCGGCCATTGGCGGTGAAGGGGAATTTCCCGATCTTGTAGGCTATGCCGGCGGCTTTCAGGTCTTCCTCGGTCTGCCCGACCGCGGCGACCTCGGGCCACGTGTAGACGACGCCCGGGATGACGCCGTAATTCACGTGCCCGGCCTGGCCGGCGAGGCGTTCGGCGAGCGCGACGCCCTCGTCCTCCGCCTTGTGGGCCAGCATCGGCCCGGCGATGGCGTCGCCGATGGCGTGGATGCCGGCGATATTGGTTCCGTAGTGTGCGTCCGTCCTGATCCGGCCGCGCTCGTCGCGGGCAACGCCGAGCGCGTCGAGGCCGAGCCCGTCGGTGAAGGCGCGCCGGCCGACGGCGACCAGGACGATATCGGCGGCGAGCGGTTCCGCCGGGCCGCCCTTCGCCGGTTCCAGGGTGAGGGCGACCCCGGTTTCGGACGCGACCGCCTGCGTGACCTTGGTGCCGAGGCGGAACTTGATCCCCTGCTTCGTCAGGATGCGCTGGAAGGCGGTGGCGATTTCCTGGTCCATGGTCGGAACGATGCGATCGAGGAACTCGACCACCGTGACCTCGGCGCCGAGGCGGCGCCAGACCGAGCCGAGCTCGAGCCCGATATAGCCGCCGCCGATCACGACCATGTGCCCGGGCACCGCATCGAGCTCCAGCCCGCCGGTGGAGCTGACGATGCGGCGTTCGTCCACCGTGACGCCGGGCAGCGGGGTCGATTCGCTGCCGGTGGCGATGACGATGTGCTTCGCTTCGTAGTCGGTGCCGGCGACGGTGACGCGGCCGGGGGCGGTGATGCGCGCCTCGCCCTTGAGCCAGGCGATCTTGTTCTTGCGGAACAGGAACTCGACGCCCTTCACGTTGGCCGAGACCACTTCGGCCTTGCGCGCCTGCATCCGCGCGAGATCGAGGCTGACCGCGCCGGCGGTGATGCCATGCGCGGCGAAATCATGCGTGAGCGCGGCGTAGTTTTCGGACGATTGCAGCAGCGCCTTCGAGGGGATGCAGCCGACATTGAGGCAGGTGCCGCCCAGGGTGGCGCGCTTCTCGGCGCAGGCGACCGTCAGGCCGAGCTGGGCGGCCCGGATCGCGCACACATACCCGCCGGGGCCGGCGCCGATGACGAGGAGGTCGAAGGATTGGGGCATGCTGCGAGCGCCTCTGGGGGCCGGGTCCGGGGGACAGGATGGTGGGGCACCTAATCGGGCGCCCCCATCTTGTCCATGGCCGCTTGTCGATGGCCCCGGCTTTGACACAGGCGGCCTGGTCGCCTCACGCGGCGGGATGCAGCAGACGGCGGAGGCTGAAGCGCGGGGCCGCCTGGGTGGGGGGCACCGTGGCGGCCTCGGCCAGCCGCACCGGCGCGGCCTGGCGGGCGAGATCCGCGATCGCGGCGCGGAACCCGCCATGCTTGCCGATCGCGGGTTCCCCCATGGTGGCCGCCACGCTGATCTGGCGCGGCAAATTGGGGATGGCGACGTCGACGGTAAGACCAAGCGAGTCCTCCACCTGCTTGCGCGTGATGCCGCCGGAACTGGATGCGCGGTTCAGCACCACGATGGCCCGCCGCGTCTGCCCCGGCGTCGCCGGCAGCGCGAGCAGCCGCAGCGCGTCGCGCAAGCTGGCGAGGGTGGGTTCCATCACGATCACGCGCTGGTTCGCCAGATCGAGCAGTTCGCGGCACAGCGGGTCGGGTCGGAATGGCACGTCGGCGACGATGAAATTATAGCGCCGGCGCAGCGCCTCCAGCAGGGCGGCGGCGGTGCCGGGGGCGGAGGTGATCGGCGTGGTCAGCTTCTCGTGGCCGGCCAGCACATGCAGCCGGTCGGCGGCGGGCACCGCGGCGCGCTCGGCGAGCAGGCTGTCGATGCGGTCAGGCGCTTCCAGCGCGAGCCGCAGCCCGGGGCCGGGGCGCAGATTGAGCAGGAACGCCGCCACGCCCATGTACAGGTCGGGATCGAGCAGCACGGTATGCCGCCGCGCCAGCACGCCGAAATGCCAGGCGAGATTGAGCGCGATCGTGCTGGCCCCGGTGCCGCCGCGCGCGCCGGTGACGGTGATGACCTGGCTGCCCAGCACGCTCTGTTCCGAGACCGCCTGGCCGGAAACGACCGGGGCGAAATGCAGCGCGACCTTGTCGCGCGTGAGCGGCTTCGGCAGGTAGTCGCGCGCGCCGAGGCCACGGGTCAGCGCGCGGTAGAAATCGAGATCGCCAGGCTCGCCGACCACCAGGACGATCACGTCCGGTTCGGTGACCTCGGCGAGCGCGGCGAGCGCTTCCAGCGGCTGGTCCTGGCCGCCGATATCGACGATCAGCACGCGGGGCGTGGCGGTCTTTTGCATCGCCGCGATCGCGGCGCGGATGCCGCCGCGGCGGATATCCAGCGCCTCGGGCAGCGCGTCGGCGAGACCGTCGCGCAGCGCGATCTCGGTCTGGCCGTCGCTGGCGAAGGCGATCATGGAGGGGCGGTCGGGGCGGCCCGGTTCGGGCGGCGGGAGTTCGGGGGGCGGCATCAGGGGCTGCCCGTGCCGGTTCCGGCGGTAAGCGGGGTGGCGAAGCGGGCGGTGCCGCCGGCGCCCTTGCCGCCCGATCCCTTTCCGGTGCCTTGGGTGCCCGATTTGGTCTCCGACAGCCGGTCGATCGCCTGCGCCGCCAATGCGCCGTTGCTGCCGGGGCTGCCGCGTCCGTGCACGAGATCCTCCGGGTTCTCCGCCATGGCGGCGATATTGGCCGCGTTCGCCCCGTCCGGATGCCAGGTTCCGGGCCGGCGGTAGGTGTCCGTCGCGGCGCAGCCGGTCAGAGCTGCGAGCATGAGCCATACGGCATGGCGGCGGGCGCTCATCGCACGATGAACCCGGCATCGCCCGGAATATGCCGGGGCAGGGACGGGTCGCGCGTCCCGATCTGGCGCATATGCAGCAGGCGGTCGAAATCCGACGGCGCGT
>JAKAZN010000144.1 GCA_021815835.1 Pseudomonadota bacterium | reverse complement strand
CATGGAGGCGCGCTCCGTGGTCCTCGGTGGTTCTCCGTGCCCTCCGTGTGAAACACCCAACCTGCCGGCAAGATCGAGGATCGGGGTGCACGCCCGATCCGCGTCCCCCGCCGCCCGGTCCCCCGCCGCCTGGTCCCGCCGCTTTTTGTCTCGCCGGCCCGACGGCCGTAACCGGGCCGGCGCGTGCGTCGCTTCGCTGGTTTCTCAGACCCCGAACGGCGCCGCGAGGCGCCGGCCGACGTCATGAGTCCCGCCTGGACGATCCGCACCGGGCGGCTGGTCCTGATTCCGCTCGCCTGGCCCGATCTGCCCGATCTGATCGCGCTGAAATCCGATCCGCGCGTGTTCGCCGTGATGCTGGGCGGCGTGCGCGGCCCGGCGCGGACCGCCGAGGAACTCGCCGCGGATATCGGCTTCTGGGCGGCGCATGGCTACGGCATCTGGACCGTGCGGGACGCGGCCTCGGGCGCGTTCCAGGGGATCACCGGCTTGATGCACCGCCCGGATGGGCGCGGCGTGGCGCTGCGCTTCGCGCTCTGGCCGGAGGCGCGCGGACGCGGCCTGGCGCGGGAGGCGGCGGGGGCGGCGCTGATGTTCGGCCATGAGACCGCGGGTCTGGATCGCATCGTCGCGGTGGCGCGGGAGGACAACATCGCCTCCCGCACCGTGCTGGGCGGGATCGGGATGATCGAGCGGGAGCGGTTTGTCCGCGAAGGCGTGACGATGCTGCTTTATGACAGCCGCCGCGCGCCGGAGCGGTCCTCTATCCCGCCTGGGCCACCTGCTGCTTCAGCGCGCTGATCAACGCCGCGACGTTGTCGTCGTGGCGGGAGAGGAAGGAGGCGTAGTCGCTGCGCTGGGTGACGCGGAGCGAGGTCCCCTCCGCCACCACATCGATGATCCGCGGCGCGCCGCCGACCTCGCGCACCAGCCAATCGACCTCGGCCGGGGCGTTCTGGGGGCGGGTCACGGTGGTGGCGACCATCACGCCTTCCTCGCGCGGGACGGCGCGGCCGATGGCGAAGGCCACGCCCTTGTAGGCACCGACCTTGGCGGTGACGTTGAGCACCAGGACCTGGCGGAACAGGCTTTCGTATTCGGCGCGCTCGGCGGGGCTGGCCACGCGCCAGAACCGGCCGAGGCAGAATTTTCCGATCCCGGCCACGTCCACGCGCTGATCGACGATTGCCTGCATGGCCTTCGTTTTCACCGGCTCCGGATCGGGGCCGTTGATCACCTGCACGATCTCCGCGCCGGTGGCGCGGATGAATTGGGCGGCGTCGGCGCCGGCCAGGGGCGCCGCTTGGGCCGCTGGCGTGGCGTTGGCGCGGCCGGCGACGCCCAGGGTCGCGAGCGAAAGGAAGGCGGTGGCGTGGGTCAGCAGGTCGCGGCGTCGGGGCATCGGCATCGCTTTCGAGGGGGAGCGGGACGGGGAAAGATGCGTCGTCACGGCGGCGGGATGGGCGGGGTCGGAAGGATAGCGCAGATTGGTCAATAAATTCCTGCGATCTCGCGCCCGGTTGCGCTGCCGATCGGGGCGCCGGGCAGTGCGCCAGGGGGAGGAAGGCCCTCCGCGGCCCCGGCGCGACCGCTCACTGCGCGGCGGGGGCGGGAAACCAGGCCGGCACGGTATGGCCGTGATCGGCCTGGATTTTGGCGATCTCCGCCCGCCGGTGCTGGCGATAGAGGCTGCGGAACGTCGCATAGGGATCGAGCGCGGTCCGCTTGATCGGCCCAAGCTCGCCCAGCACCTGGGAACGCGCGTCGATGCCGCCGATCCCCGCCCGGCTCCAGTCGAGCACGGTGACCGCGGTGCCGAGGCCGAACCAGCCGAGCGGATCGCCGGCGATATCGACGCCCTGGCCCAGCGCGTCGCGCGGATCGGACGGGCCGAATACCGGCAGGAACAGGAACGGCCCTTCCGGGATGCCCCAGATCGCCATCGTCTCCCCGAAATCCGCGTCATGGGCGGGGTAGCCGAGCCGGCGCGCCACATCGACCGTGCCGAGGCCGCCCAACGTGGTGTTGATGAGGAAGCGCATGAAGGTGGTGCCGGCGCGGCGCGACTTGCCTTGCAGCATGTCGTTGGCGAGCGTGACCGGGGTGGCGAGATTGCCGAGGATGTTATGCACGCCCTCGCGCGCCGGGGCGGGAACCACATGCGTGTAGGCGACGGCGACCGGACGGAGGATCGCGGTGTCGAGCGCGTCGTTCACTTTGTAGAAGACGCGGTTGGTCGGCTCCAACGGATCGTTGGTTTGCTCGAATGCGGCGCGCGCCTCCTTGTGGCTGGCCGGGGGGGCCGTGGCGCAGCCGGCCAGGAACGCGATCGCCAAAGGGACGATCAGCGGGGCGATCAGAGGGGGCTTGCGGGCGGCGCGCATCTGGAGGCTCCGGGGCAGGGCCAGGCGGGCCGGCCGGGACGGGCCCGCCTTGGGGCGAGGTGGGCGGGCCGCCGGACCCGCGGGGCGGGCACGCGGGGCGCGGACGGTCGGGCAATGGGAAGCATCAGTGGGATATGTAGCACGCGGCGGAACAGGTGCAACGCGATGGGGCAGGACGATCGCATTTGGCATGGGCGCACCGGCCGCCGCGCCACGCCTCCCTCCTCCGCATGCGAGAGAGAGACTCCCCGCATCGCCCGCGGCTGCGGTGCCGCTAGTGGTCCGATGCCAACGCCTGCTTCCGGGCGTTGGCTGAATCGGCCCACAAAATCAAGCTAGTGCTCTGACGCATGCTGATCTATCCGAATGAGTCAGAGCACTAGCGCCGCCGCAGGGTCCGCATCGCCAGCCGGGCCGTCAGCGCGCGCGGCGCGAACCGCAGCGCGAACACCATCGCCGCGTTGGTTCCGCCCGCGACCACCATCGGCCGGCCCCGCGCCATCGCGTCCAGGCCGATCCGCGCCACCGCCTCGGCGCTCATCGCGCCCACCGGGCCGGCCGACGGCGCGTCGCCCTCGCCCCGCGCCACGTCGAAGAATTCCGTCGCGGTCGCGCCGGGGCACAGCACCGTCACGCGCACCCCGCGCGGCGCCAGCTCCGCGTCCAGCGCGATACCCAGCGAAACGACATAGGCCTTGCTCGCCGCATAGGTGGCGAACAGCGGCACCGGCAGGAAACCCACCACCGAGGCCACATGCAGGACCCGCCCGAAGCCGCGCGCCGCCATCGCGGGGGTCAACAACCGGGTCAGATGCGTGAGTGCCACGACATTCACCGCCAGCAGCCGCTCGGCGCGCGCCCAGTCGGTGCCGTCCAGCGCGCCGTAGGCGCCGAAGCCCGCGTTGTTGACCAGCAGATCGACGGTCCCGATTCGCGCCGCCAGCGCCTCCCGCGCCGCCGGGTCGGCGAGATCGGCCGGCACCGGCTCGGCGCGCACGCCGAGCGCGCGGCATTCGGCGGCCAGCGCCTCCAGCCGTTCCGCCCGGCGCGCCACCAGCACCAGATCGGCGCCGCGTCGCGCCAGATCCCGCGCCATCGCCGCGCCGATCCCGGCCGAGGCGCCGGTCACCAGCGCCGTCCGGCCGCGAAAGATCTCCGCCATCCGTCCCTCCGCCCTTGCCGGGCGCCGCCCGCTCGGCAATGTGATCGCGATGACCGATTATCTCACCCGACTCAACCCCGACCAGCGCCAGGCGGTCGAGACGCTGGATGGTCCGCTGCTCGTGCTCGCCGGCGCGGGCACCGGCAAGACGCGGGTGCTGACCACGCGCTTCGCCCATCTGCTGCTGACCGGCCGCGCCGCGCCGGGCCAGGTGCTCGCGGTCACCTTCACCAACCGGGCGGCGCGGGAGATGCGCGAGCGGGTCGCCACGTTGCTCGGCCGTCCGGTCGAAGGGCTGTGGCTCGGCACCTTCCACGCGCTGGGCGCGCGGATGCTGCGCGCGCACGCCGCGCTGGCGGGGCTCGCGCCCAATTTCACCATACTCGATACCGACGACCAGATCCGGCTGGTCAAGCAGGTGATGGAAGCGGAGCGGCTGGACACCAAGCGCTGGGCGCCGCCGGCGATGGCCTCGATCATCCAGCGCTGGAAGGATCGCGGCCTGACGCCCGCGCGCATCACCGCCGCCGAGGACACCGATTTCGCCGCCGGCCACGCGCGCGCGGTCTATGCCGCCTACCAGGCGCGGCTGACGGCGCTGAACGCGGCCGATTTCGGCGATCTGCTGCTGGGCGTGACCGAGATCCTGCGCGCCCATCCGGACGTGCTGGCCTCATACCATCGCCGCTTCCGCTACATCCTGGTCGACGAATACCAGGACACCAACGTAGTCCAGTATCTGTGGCTGCGGCTGCTGGCGGAGGCGCATCGGAACATCTGCTGCGTCGGCGACGACGACCAGTCGATCTATTCCTGGCGCGGCGCGGAGGTGGAGAACATCCTGCGTTTCGAGCATGATTTTCCCGGCGCGCGCATCGTGCGGCTGGAAGCCAATTACCGCTCCACCGCGCCGATCCTGGCGGCCGCGTCCGGGCTGATCGCGCATAACGAAGGCCGGTTCGGCAAGACCTTGCGCCCGGGCCGGGCGGAGGCTGCGGGCGAGAAGGTCGCGGTGATCGGCCTGTGGGATTCCGACGAGGAAGCCCGCATGGTCGGCACGCGCATCGAAACCCTGCGCGCCGAGGGCCACAAGCTGGCGGAGATCGCCGTGCTGGTGCGCGCGGGTTTCCAGACCCGCGCCTTCGAGGAACGGCTGATCGTGCTCGCGATCCCGTATCGCATCGTCGGCGGCCTGCGCTTCTACGAGCGCCAGGAAATCCGCGACGCGATCGCCTATTTCCGCCTGCTGGTGCAGCCGGCCGACGATCTGGCCTTCGAGCGCGTCGTCAACACGCCACGGCGCGGCGTGGGGGAGACGGCGCTGCGGGCGCTGCACGAGGAAAGCCGGGCCGCCTCGGTGCCGCTGACGCAGGCCGCGGCGCGCGCGATCGAAAAGGGCACGCTGCGCGGCAAGGCGCGCGAAGGGCTGGCGGGCCTGCTGCGCGACCTCGATCGCTGGCGCGGCGACCTGGCCGCGGCCGGCCATGTGCGCGCGGCGGAGACGGTGCTGGATGAAAGCGGCTACACGATCATGTGGCAGAACGACAAATCGCCCGACGCGCCGGGGCGGCTCGAGAACATGAAGGAGCTCGTGCGCGCGATGGCCGAGTTCGAGACGATGGGCGGATTTCTCGATCACGTCGCGCTGGTGATGGAGAACGAGGACAACGCCACCGAGGATCGCGTGAACCTGATGACGTTGCACGGCGCGAAGGGGCTGGAATTCGACACCGTGTTCCTGCCGGGCTGGGAGGAGGGGGTATTTCCCAATCCGCGCGCGCTGGACGAGACCGGCGGCAAGGGCCTGGAGGAGGAGCGGCGGCTTGCGTATGTCGGCCTCACGCGCGCGCGCCAACGGGCGATCGTGAGCCACGCGGCGAACCGGCGCATCTACGCCAACTGGCAGGCGACCTATCCCAGCCGCTTCATCGACGAACTGCCGGAGACGGAGATCGCGCGGGCGGGCTCGGCGGCGATCGCGCGCGATCCGGGGCCGGGCCAGGGGCAGGGGATTTTCGGCGCTGGCGTGCCGTTGATCGCGGCCCGGCCGGTGCGCGTGCCGGGCGCGTGGGAGGCGGCGCCGCGCACGGCGCGCAGCGATCGCATCGCCGTGGGCGCGCGCGTGTTCCACGAGAAATTCGGCTACGGAATCGTGACGGAGACCGAGGACGACCGGCTGGAGGTGGCGTTCGACAAGGCCGGGGTGAAGCGGGTGCTCGATCGGTTCGTGGAGAAAGCCTAGGCGGGCGGCCGAACGGTGGCGTGCGGGATCGCCCGGCTGTTGCCACCGCGGCGGAAATCGTTGCAGTCTCTCGCCTCCAGGGGGAAACCTGATGACCCATGAAGGCGGGCGCGCCGCTTTGCCGACG
>JAKAZN010000143.1 GCA_021815835.1 Pseudomonadota bacterium | reverse complement strand
AGCGCCTCGATCAGCCGATACGCCGCGAAGGGCTCGGTCACGCGCTTGCCCGCGATCTTCTCGATCACGGTGCCGACCGTGATGCCGCGCACAAAGGCTTCCGAGTCCTTGTCCACGGCCACGACCAGCAGGCCCTGCTCCGGCCCGATCCCGTACTCCTTGCGCGCCGCGTCGCTGATCCGCGCCAGCAGCAGCCCAAGCCCGGGCGAGGGCAGCGGCGGCTTCGCGCCCGGCGCCGGCACCATGGTCCCGCGCGCCTCCATCAGATGCGGCCATTCCACCGTCCGGATCGTCACAGTGCGGGTTTTTCCCGCCTCCCACAGCGTGACCGGGACCGGCCAGCCCAGCGGCATCAGCCCGATCACCCGCATCAGCGCCCGCGCGCTGTCGGGCTTGGCATACCCGTAGCGCGTGATCACATCGCCCGAGTGGATGCCGGCCCGCGCCGCGGGACTGCCCGGATCCACCCCGGTGACCAGGAACCCATGCGGCGCGGCCAGCCCGAACCCGCGCGCGAGATCCGGCGTCACATCCTGGGCGCTGACCCCGATCCAGCCGATCGGCGCCGCCTTGGGGTCCACCAGATGGTGCAGCACATAGCGCGCCACCGTCGCCGAGATGGCGAAACCCAGCCCGTTCGATCCTTCCCCGGCATGGTTGGTCAGCAGGATCGTATCGACGCCGATCACCTCGCCCTTGGCGTCGATCAGCGGCCCGCCCGAATTGCCGTGGTTGATCGCGGCGTCGGTCTGCACGTAATCGTCGAACGGCGACATCATCAGGCTGCGGTTCACGCCGCTGACGATGCCGGCGCTGAGCGAGGTGCCGACGCCCAGCGGATTGCCCACCGCCAGCACCGGATCGCCCGGCTGCACCGGGTCCGGTCCGGCGAGCTTGAGCACCGGCAACGGATGGGCGACATCGATCTTCAGCACCGCGAGATCGACCAGCGACGCCGCGGCCACCAGATGCGCCGGCACCTCGGCGCCGTCATGCAAGGTGACCGTGATGCGGAACGCGCCGGCGATCACGTGCTTGTTGGTCAGGATCAGGCCGGACGGCGCGACGATGAAGCCGGAGCCGACAAATTCCTCGCGCTCACCCACGCCGGCACCCTTGCCGTGCTTATGGATCACCAGCGAGGTGATGTTGACGACCGCCGGCACGACCTGGCGCGCGATCGCGGCCCAGGACAGCGCGGGGCTGGAGCCACCGGCCATGGCGGGCGCGGGGCCGAGAGCCGCCAGCGTGACGACCAGCAGCAGGAACGCGGCGCGGCGCATCGTGTCTCCGAAGCAATGCGACCGGCGGACCGGGCGGTGCGCGCCCGGTCCGCCGTGGAACTTCAGTGCGCGGCCTTCTTCTTGGCCGATCCGTTGCCGGGCGAGCCGCCATAGGACTTCATCCCATTCGTCGTCGCCGACCCGTTGCCGGGCGAACCGCCGTAGGACTTCATCCCGTTGGTCTGCGCCGAGCCATTGCCGGGCGAGCCGCCGGTATCCTTCGGCATGGCCGCCAACGCGACCGATGCCGAGCCGAGAAGCACGCCCACCGCGGCAACCGCCGCGATCAACTGGCTTTTCATTCTGTTCCTCCATTTCGAGAACCGGCGACGATCGCCAGCCTTTGCGAAGTGATGCCGCTTGGGCATTCGGTCAACCCCCGGTCACCCCCCCGGGCAGCCCCCTGGCAGCCCCCCGGTCAGATCGTGAAGGTGAGGCTCGCTTCGCCCAGCCCCGCGAATCGCGCGGTGCAGGCATCCCCTGGCTTGAGGAAGCGAAGCCCGGTGAACGTGCCGCAGGTCACGAACTGACCCGCCCGCACGCCCGTCCCCCCCCGCATCATATTGGCAAGCGCGGTCGCCACCTTCAGCGGGTCCCCGCTCGGGTTGCCGCCGTTCTGGTCCAGCACCGTTTCGCCGTTCACCAGGAGCTGCACATGGATATGCTCCAGATCGAGGCCGCGCCAATCGGCCACCGGCGCGGCATGGACGAAGCCGCCATTGCTCACGCAGTCCGAAAGCTTCTCCAGCATCGTGCGGTTCGCCTGGTCGGCATAGCGGCTGTGGATCACTTCGATCGCCGCGCAGGGTTGCGCGGCGGCGGCAACCTCCTCACGCGTATAGGGCGCGGCGCGGGCGGGCAGATCGTGGGTGAAACGGAACGCGACCTCGCCCTCCACACCGCAGAGCGGCACCTCGCGCGCGGGGATGCGGGCGGGGGAGGGGTGGATGGTGCGCGCGTAGATCAAGCCTCGGGTCGGCAAGTCGTCGCCGATCGCGGCGGCCTTGAAGGCGCCGACCGGCTCGCCCAGCAGCGCGGCAGTGGCATCCTGGATCGCGTGCGCCTCGGCGATGGAGGCGGGCGCGACGGGCAGGTGATCCAGCGCGGGGCCGCCGTGGCGGGCGGCCAGCAGCAGGCGCGCGGCGGCGTCGATGTCGGTGGGGATCATGGGTCTCAGTCCTCCCGGAAGATTGGGGCGAGCATACGCAAGCCGGGCGGCGCGCGCCATGCGGGGCATTAACCATTCCTACAGATGCGTGCGGTACGGTGCGGCCCATGTTCCGCCGTCCGGTGCCGCGCGCCCTCCTGCTGGCCTGCCTGTTGCTGGCGCGCTGCGCGCCCGGATCGGGGCTGCCGCGTCTCGCCGCCATGCCCGCGGGGCCGTACCGGCTCGGCCCGGGCGACAAGCTGCGCGTGCTCACGGTGGCGGACGCGGCGCTGAACGGAGATTTCCGCATCTCCGCCAGCGGCGACATCGAACTGCCGATGCTGGGGCGGTTCCACGCCGCGGGCTTCACCGCCTCCGGCCTCGGGCGGGCGCTGGAATACGCGCTCAAGGCGGCCGGGCTGGAACGCGCGCCCTCGGTCGCGGTGGAGGTGGTGCGCTACCGTCCGGTCTTCGTGCTGGGCGAGGTGAACAAGCCGGGCGCTTTTCCCTACCAGCCCGGCATGACGGTGCTGACCGCGGTCGCGCTGGCCGGCGGCTTCACCTACCGCGCGGTCGAACGTTACGCCGAGGTCGTGCGGACCCGGGACGGCCACGCGGCGCGGGCGGCGAAGGCAGGCCGGGAGGCGGCGCTGGAACCGGGCGACGTCGTGACCATCTTCGAGCGGCGGTTCTGATCCCGCCGTCGCCTTTCCCGATCCCCCGGATCGGCGCCCCGGATCGGCGCGCCGGTCACGTCCCCGCGATGATGATTTCTTCCGACACCACGTAGGTCTTGATCCGGCCGATGAACAGCGCGCCGTCGGCGTAGAGGCGCTTCGCTTCCGGCGTGGCGGCGGAGGCGCGCAGCGCGTCCTCGTTGTCGTACCAGAGTTCTGCGATGCCATCGACCGCGATGTCGGTTTCCGCGATATCGGCGCGGGTGCGGGTGCCCTGGATATGCGATTGCACGTAGCGTCGGACGCCCGGAATCCCGAGCGCGAGCGGGCCGTGGATGTCGCGCCAATGGGCAACGAATTGTTCGTGCGTGAGCTCGGGCTTGCGCGTGAGCAGGGAGACGATCTTGATCATGGCGTGGTTTCCTTCGGGATTTGGCCTTTGGCGTGCCACCAGCCGCGCCGCGGGCGTTCGAGGCCCAGATTCTCCCGCAAGGTGGCGCCGCGATATTCGCGCTGGAACAGGCCGCGCCGTTGCAGCTCGGGCACGACGTGGCGGACGAAATCCTCGAACGTGCCCGGCGTGTGGGTGCCGCCCACCACGTAGCCGTCGCAGGCGCGTTCGACGAACCATTGTTCCAGCCGGTCGGCGATTTCCTTCGGCCCGCCGACGATCGCCTCGCGCGGGCGGCCGCGGCGCGTGATCTCCAGGAAGTCGCGCGGCGTGGGGTTGGGCTTGCGGCTGGTCACCCGCTCGCGCATCGCTTGCATCCCGGACATGGACGCGAGTTCCTCGGCGGTGAAGGGCTCGTCCATGGCCTTGCTGGCGAAGTCGAAATTGAGCGCTTCCGACAGCAGCGACAGCCCATCCACCTCGCGGTAGTTGCGTTCGATCACCGCCATCTTGTCCTCGGCCTCGGCGCGGGTGGCGGCGGCGACCGGGTAGGCGATGGTGTTGAGCGTGACCGTGTCCGGATCGCGCCCATGGCGGGCGATGTCGGCCTTCGTCTCGGCGTATTCGCGCTTCGCCGCGTCGAGGTCGGGGTAGGCGACGAACACCGTCTCCGCCCAGCGCGCCGAGAAGCGCTTGCCGCGCCCCGAGGAGCCGGCCTGGATCAACACCGGGTGGCCCTGGGGGGAGCGGGGGACGGTGAAGGGGCCGCGCGAGCGGAAGAATTTTCCCTGGTGGTCCAGCCGGTGCACCTTGTCGGGATGCGCGAACAGGCCGGTGGCTTTATCCACCACCAGCGCGTCGTCTTCCCAGCTGTCCCAGTGGCCGAGCACGACTTCCATGAACTCGTCGGCGCGGTCGTAGCGCAGATCGTGTTCCATGTGGTGCGCGAGGCCCATGTTCGCGGCCTCGCCATCATTCACCGAGGTGACGATGTTCCACGCCGCGCGGCCGGCCGACATCAGATCGACGGTGGCGAAGACGCGGGCCACGTGGAACGGCTCGTAATAGGTGGTGGAGTAGGTGGAACCGAGGCCGAGCCGTTGCGTCGCCGCGCCGAGCGCCATCAGCACGGTGACGGGATCGAGCTTCACGCAGCGGATGCCGTTTTCCACCGTATGCGCGTGATCGCCACCCAGCATGTCGGGCATCGCAAGGCGATCGTCGAAGAAGGCGAGCTGGAACTTGCCCGCCTCCAGGATGCGGCCGATGGTCTGGAAGTAATCCGCGGTGAGGAAATCGGTGCGCGAGTCCGGGTGGCGCCAGGAGCTGGCGAGCGTGGTGCAGTTCTGGGCCTGCAGGAAGCCGACCATGACCATCTGGCGATCTTGCGGCATCTTCCTGCTTCCCCCCGGCTGTGACCTTCAGAACTGATAGCGCCGCAGCCCGCCATCCACCGGAATCACCGTCCCCGTGACGTAGCGCGCGAGCGGCGAGGCCAGGAACACCGCCATCACCGCGAGATCCTCAGGTTCGCCCCAATAGCGCACGGGGATTTCCGTCTCGGCGAAATGCTTGCGGTAGTCTTCCGGATAGTTGCGCCGGATCTGCTCGCTCATGATCCGTCCGGGCGGGATCGAGTTCACCGTGATCCCGTGCTGGCCGACCTCCCGCGACAATCCCTTCGCCCAGGCATGGATTGCGGCCTTGGCGGCGAAGGCGGCGTTCAGCCCCTCGGGTTCGGATTTGCCGGTGATGTTGATGATCCGGCCCCATTCATGCGCTATCATCTGCGGCAGCAATGCGTGGGTGACCTGGCGCTGGCGGGTGAAATTGAGGGTCAGCGCCTCGGTCCAGCGTTCTTCCGGCGCATCGATGGGCAGCGGCCGGCTGCCGCCGGCGTTGTTGACCAGGATGTCCACCTGGCCCAGCGCGGCCACAGCCGCGTCGCGGATGCGCGCGGGGGCGTCCTCGGCCAGGATGTCCTGGGCGATCAACGCGGGGCGGGTGCCGCCGGCGGCCACGATCTCGTCGGCGAGGGTTTCGAGCAATTCCGTGCGCCGGGCGAGCACGGCCAGCCGCACCCCCTCCGCCGCCAGCCCCCTGGCGATCGCCCGGCCGATCCCCATCGACGCGCCGGTCACCAGCGCCGTCTTGCCCCGCAACTGCAAATCCATCCCGTGCTCCTGGCCTTCGGCGCTTTTCCGCGGCGCCGGACAAGTTTACGCTAGGCGAGACCCCAGGAAACGGCAAGGAAGCGTCCGATGTCGATCTATGCGCGCGATCTCGACCGCACGAGCGCGAATTTCGTGCCGCTCTCGCCGGTTTCCTTCCTGCTGCGCACGGCCCATGTCGCGCCGGAGCGGATCGCGGTGGTGCATGGCGCGCGGCGGTTCACCTACGCGCAGTTCCTGGAACGCGTGCGCCGCCTCGCTTCCGCGCTG
>JAKAZN010000142.1 GCA_021815835.1 Pseudomonadota bacterium | reverse complement strand
TCATATCGTCTCCCTTGCCATGCGCGCCGGAATTACCCTCGCCGGCCCGGGCCTACAATTCCGCTTCAACACGCCGGCGGGCTTCGGGGCGCCGGCTTCGGGCGCTCCCCCCGCGGCCGGCGCGCGCGCCGGTAGCCAATCCGGGCAAATCCCGGCATAACCGCGCCAACCATCCCCTCCGGGATCCGCCGCAGGAGCCGTCGATGACCGCCGAGACCGCCTGGACCCAGACCTCATGGCGCGCCCGCCCGATCCGCCAGGCGCCCGCCTATCCGGATCCCCAGGCGCTCGCTTCGGTCGAGGCCCGGCTGCGCGCCTATCCGCCGCTGGTTTTCGCCGGCGAGGCGCGCCGCCTGAAAGCCAATCTCGCCCAGGCCGCCGAGGGCCGCGCCTTCGTCCTGCTGGGCGGCGATTGCGCCGAAAGCTATGCCGAGTTCACCGCCAACATCCTGCGCGACACGTTCCGCGTGCTGTTGCAGATGGCCGTCGTGCTGACCTTCGGCGCCTCCGTCCCGGTCGTGAAGATGGGCCGGATGGCCGGGCAATACGCCAAGCCGCGTTCCTCGGACAATGAAACCCGCGACGGGGTCAGCCTGCCCAGCTATCGCGGCGATATCGTCAACGGCCCGGATTTCACCCCCGAGGCGCGCATCCCCGATCCCGCCCGGATGGAGCTCGGCTATTTCCAGTCCGCGGCCAAGCTCAACCTGCTGCGCGCCTTCGCCTCCGGCGGCTACGCGGATCTGCACGAAGTCCATCGCTGGAACCTGGGCTTCGTCGAACGCTCCCCGCTGGCCGATCGCTACCGCGACCTGTCGGCGCGCATCGACGAGACCCTGGCCTTCATGTCCGCCTGCGGCATGACCAGCGCCACCACGCGCGATCTGCGCGAGACCGATTTCTACGTCGCGCACGAGGCGCTGCTGCTGCCCTACGAACAGGCGCTGGCGCGGGTCGATTCCACCACCGGGGATTGGTACGGCTGCTCGGCGCATTTCCTCTGGATCGGCGACCGTACCCGCCAGCTCGACGGCGCGCACGTGGAATTCCTGCGCGGCCTCGGCAATCCGCTGGGAATGAAAGTCGGTCCCACCCAGGAAGCGGACGATCTGCTGCGCCTGATCGACCGGCTCAACCCGGCCAACGAGGCCGGCCGGCTGACCCTGATCGCGCGCATGGGCGCCGAGAAGATCGCCGCCAGGCTCCCTGCCCTCGTGCGCGCCGTGGAGCGGGAGGGGCGCAAGGTGGTCTGGATCACCGATCCGATGCACGGCAACACCATCTCCACTGCCGCCAACGTCAAGACCCGCAGCTTCGATGCGATCCTGGCCGAAGTGCGCGGCTTCTTCGACATCCACGCCGCCGAGGGCAGCTGGGCGGGCGGGGTGCACGTGGAAATGACCGGCCAGGACGTGACCGAATGCGTGGGCGGCGCGCACCGGCTGACCGAGGCCGATCTCGGCACGCGCTACGAGACCTTCTGCGACCCGCGGCTCAATGCCGAGCAATCGCTGGAGCTCGCCTTCCTGGTCGCGGCCGAATTGAAGCGCCGGCGCGAAGGCACGCGGGAGCACCCGCCGCTCGCGGCGCAGTAGCGTGCCGGATCAGCCGATCGGAGACCGGCCCGCGGATCGGCCCGCGGATCGGCCCCCGGATCAGCCCCCGGATCAGCCCGCCGGGGCGGCGATGGACGCCGGGATCGCGGCGCATACCGACGCCTATTTCAACCGCACCCGCGCGGTGGTCGCCCGCTTCGGCGACAAGCGCGTCACCTACGCCCTGTTCCTCCGCCGCCCGGTGATCTCGGCGCCACGGCTGATGCTGGACTGGCTGCGCGCGGTGGAGCGGGCGCGCGAGACCGCGATCGGCGTCGAGCTCACCCACCCCGAGGGCAGCTGGGTCGGGGCCGGCGAGCCGATCGTCTATCTCACCGGCAGCCTGTTCGCGCTGTCGGACCTGGAAACCCTGCTGCTGCAGAAGCTCGGCCCGGCCTGCGTGGCCGCGCATCACGCCTACCAGATGTGCCTCGTGCTGCCGAAGGTCGCGTTCCTGGCCATGGAGGCCCGCCACTGCGCCGGCGCCGAGATGCAGGAGATGATGGCCTACGCCGCCGCCACCGGCAGCGCCGCGGCGCGGCGCGAGGGCGCGCGCGGCTTCATCGGCAACGCCACCGACGCCACCGCGCATTGGTTCGGCAATCCGCGCGGCCTGGGCACGATGCCGCACTCGCTGATCGGCTATGCAGGCTCCACCCTGCGCGCGGCCGAGATGTATCACGAGACCTTCGCCGACGAGCCGATGACCGTGCTCGCCGATTATTTCGGCCGGGAAATCACCGACGCGCTCGCCGTCTGCGCCCGCTTCCCCGATCTCGCGGCGGACGGAAGGCTGGCGTTCCGGCTGGACACGCATGGCGGGCGGTTCCTGGAGGGGCTCGATCCGGCCGCCAGCTACGCGGTGCTGGAACGCCACGTCCCGGGCGCGATCCGGCGCTACCGCAGCGAGACGGAGCTGCGCTACCTGGTCGGCACCGGCGTCTCGGCCGCCGCGATCTGGCGGTTCCGGGAGGCGCTGGACGCAGCCGGCCACCGCGCGGTGCGGATCGTCGCCTCCTCGGGGTTCGGGGTGGACAAGTGCCGGGTGATGGCGGACGCGCAGGCGCCGGTCGATGTGGTGGGGACCGGCAGTTTCATCCCCGATGCCTGGCACGAGACCTACGCGACGGCCGATATCGTGGCCTATGACGGGGTGCCGATGGTGAAGCTGGGGCGCGAGTTCCTGCTGCGCCGGTAGCGGCGTCGGCCCGGCCTCAGGTGATCTCCGCCAGCCGCGCCAGCAGGAAATCGCGGAACACCGATACCCGCTTCGAATTGCGCAGCTCCTCCGGATAGACGAAGAACACGTCCACCTTCGGCGGGTTGAGGTCCGGCAGCAGCCGCACCAGGTCCTGGCTTTCGGTCATCAGGTAATCGGGCAGCGCGCCGAGCCCGATCCCGGCGCGGACCGCGGTCAGGATCGCCTGGGTGCTGTTCACCTCCAGCAGCGCGCGGCGCGGATTGCCCGGACGGCGCCCCGCGAGGGCGAGCCAGTTCACGTCCGGCACCGGCGGATGATGCTCGCCGAACAGGATCAGCCGGTGCGCGTCCAGATCCTCGGCCCGCTGCGGCACGCCGAATTTCTTGAGATATTCGGGCGAGGCGCAGACCACCCAGTGCATCGACATCAGATGCCGCTGCACCAGGTCGGGCTGCTTCGGCGGATGCATGCGGATCGCCACATCCGCCTCCCGCATCGCCAGATCGAGCTCCTGGTCATCGAGCAGCAAGGAGATCGACACGTCCGGGTAGTGGTCCAGGAACTGCGCCAGTCGCGGCGCGAGCCAGGTGGAGCCGAACCCCACCGTGGTGGTGACTTTCAGCCGCCCGACGGGTTTTTCCTTGCTTTCCGTGAGCAGCGCCTCGGTCATCGCGAGCTTGGCGAACACGTCGCGGACGGTGCGGTTCAGCGCCTCGCCCTGCTCGGTGAGGATCAGGCCCCGCGCGTGGCGGTGAAACAGCGGCACGGCGAGGACTTCCTCGAGCGCGGAAATCTGGCGCGATACGGCGGATTGGCTGAGATTCAGGGTGTCGCCCGCATGGGTGAAGCTGCCCGCCTCCGCCACCGCGTGAAACACCCGCAGCTTGTCCCAGTCCATCGTCTGCCTCTCCCTGCCGCCGGAGGGAGCCTGTTCTCGCCTCCGCGCCGCCATCCCCGGGTCCGCCCGGGGACCGAAGCGGGATGTTAGACCGGATTTGCCGATTCGCACGCGGCAATTTGCCGCAATCCGGTCCGGCCGGCACGATTCCCGCCGGATGGGACGCCGATCACCCCGCCAGCGTCCGGCGCAGCACGGCCGCCATCATGTCGATCGCCGTGTCGGCAGCGTGGATGACCTTGCCCATGCTGAGGAAGCCGTGGATCTGGTCGGACAGGTGGATCGCCGTCACCCGCACCCCCTCCCGTTCCAGCCGGGCGGCATAGGCGATCCCCTCGTCGCGCAGCGGATCGACCCCGGCCGTCAGCACCAGCGCCGGCGCGGTGCCGGCCACGCTGGCCGCGCGGATCGGCGAGGCGCGCCAGTCGATCGGATCGGCGGCGTCGCGCATGTAGTGGTCGATGAACCATTTCATGGTGGCCGAGGTGAGCGGCACGCCCGGCCCAACGGTCTGCGAGGAGATCGTGGTCATCGCCATGTCGGTCGCCGGATAGATCAGCAGCTGGTAGGCGAGCGCGGGCAGGGTCCCGTCGCGCGCCATCAGCGCCATCACCGCGGCCAGATTGCCGCCGGCGGAATCCCCGCCCACGGCGATCCGGGCGGGATCGATCCCGAGCGCGCCGGCCTCGGTCGCGACGAAGCGGGTGGCGGCGGCGCTGTCATCGACCGCGGCGGGAAATTTGTGCTCCGGGGCCATGCGGTAATCGACCGAGACCACCACGCAGCGCGCCGCGTTGGCGAAACGCCGGCAGACCACGTCATGGGAGTCGAGCCCGCCCAGCAGCCATCCGCCGCCGTGAAAATAGACGAGGCCGGGCAGCGCCCCCGCGCCGGCGCCGGCGGGCCGATAGAGGCGGAGCGGGATGTCGCCGTGCGGGCCGGGGCAGGCAAGGTCGCGGACCGTCTCGACCGGCTCCGGCTCGGGTTGCAGCACGGCGCGGCTTTTCATGTAAGCCTCGCGCGCCTCCGCCGGGCTCAGTTGCTCGAAGGGCGGGCGGCCGGCCAGGCGGATCATGTCCAGCACGAGCAGCACGTCGGGATCGAGGGTGGGCATCGGATTGCTGTCCTTGGCTGAGGGGCCGGGGTTGCGGGCCGGCGAAAGGAAAATCAGGCGGTCCAGGCCAGGATCGCCTCGGCCACCTTATCGGGCTGATCGAGCTCCGCCAGATGCCCCGCCCCGGCAATGGTCCGCAGTTCGGTGGGGCCGGCGATCCCGGCGCGGAACGCCGCCGCGTAGGAACGCGGCATGATCCGGTCCGCCTCGCCCCAGACCAGCAAGGTGGGCGCGGCGATCAGGGGCAGGCGCTTCTCCAGCCTTGTATTGCCGAGCGGCCAGAAGATGCGCGCCGCGGCCTCGGCGGCGCGGGTCTGCTCGATCGGCCATTCAATCGAATTGGCGCCGTCGGGCGCGGCCTTCATCGCCTTCCAGATCTCGGGATCGGCGCACATCAGCCCCGGGATTGCGTCCGCGCGCTGCGCCCAGGGATCGGTGGGCGGGTCCTTCTCGTCGAACAGGCCGAAGGGCGCGATCAGCGCGAGGCGGCGCACGCTCGCCGGCCAGATCGCGGCGATATCGGCCGCCAGCGAGGCGCCCACCGAACTGCCCGCCAGATCGGCGCCGGCCAGTCCGGCCGCGTCCAGGATCGCGCGCACGGCGAGCATCCAGTCGAGATGGCTGTCCAGCACCGTGTGGCCGCGATCGCCGCCGGGAAATCCCGGCAGCGAGGGCACGATCACGCTGCGATGCGCCGCCAGCGCGTCGAGGACCGGCATCCAGCGCGGCAGCCCGCCGAGGCCGGCGAGGAAGCCCAGTCTCGGCCCGCTTCCCTTGCGCCAGATTCGCGTCGGGAAGCCGTTGATTTCGATTGTCGTGGTTTCGGGTTCGCTCACCCTGCTCTCCAGCATCGTCCGATGGGAAGGATCCGTGGCACCGCTATTCGGCGGCGAGGCGCGGCACGAAGGCGGGCACGTCCGCGCGCTGCGCGGCACCGATCGGCTGGGGCCACCAGCGGTCTTCCCACTCGCCGAACATGCCCGTGAGGTTGGGCATCACCTTCTCGGCGAACAGCTTGGTGTTGGCGCGGCAGACCGCCTTGTTCATGTTGCCGAACTGCAACAACAACATGAGATGGCCGACATTCAGGCTGCGGGCGACCTCGCGCAGTTGCTCGGTCACGTCGTTGGGCGAGCCGATGATGACGTAGCCGCGAT
>JAKAZN010000141.1 GCA_021815835.1 Pseudomonadota bacterium | reverse complement strand
CTGGGCAAGGTGCCGCTGCTGCTGATCGACGGCAGGCCGCTGACCGAGGTGGCGGGCATCCTGTGGTACCTCGCCCGCCGCTACCCCGAGGCCGGGCTGCTGCCGGTGGGCGATCCCGAGGCCGAGGCGCAGGTCGTGTCCTGGATGTCCTTCGTCGCCTCCACCCTGCATCCGGCGCGCGGCCAGGCGTGGGAGCAGGCGCGAGCGGCCTTTGCCGTTGCGGACACCAGGCTTGGGGATGCGGCCTGGGCGGTCGGGGCGTATTCGATCGCCGATATCCATCTGTTCCGGCTGTTCTGGCGCCTCGCCGGCTCCCACCATCCGCCCGCCGGAACCTTCCCCCGGCTGGAGGCGCATGCCGTGCGGATGATGCAACGCCCGGCGGTGCGGCGGACCTTCGACGTCGAGGCGGTGCCGGGCTACGAATTGCCGGCCTGAGGACTCGATCATACTACGGAGATTCCGTATATACGCGCATGCCGAGCGATCTGGACGCGACCCGACCGGGGGACGGGGAGGTCCGCAGCAGGGCGATCGGGAAGATCGAGGGCCGAGTGTTCGCTGTGGTCTATATGAGCCGGGACGGCGCGACCCGGATCATCTCCGCCCGCCGCTGCAACGCCAGGGAGAGCAAAGCCTATGGTCCGATTCACTCTCGATCCCCGTAACCCGCGGCGGCGGCGGACCCCGATAATCCCCCCCTCTCGGCCGAGGAGCTGGCCCGTCTCGAGGCGGCTCACCTCGTGCGTGCAGTGCGCGCCCATACCGGACTCAGCCAAGCGCGGTTCGCCCGCGCCTATCGTATCAATGTCGCTCGCCTCCGCGACCTGGAGCAGGGGCGGACCCGGCCCGACAGCGCCCTGCTCGCCTATCTGGCCGTGATTGATCGCGAGCCGGCGGCGGTGGAACGAGCCTTGGGTCGGCGCGGCCGGTCCCCCGCCTAGCTCGGGGGCTGCCGGGGGGGTGCCGCGCCGCCGGCAGCGGAATCTGCCGTCGACCCCGGCGGCAAGACCATGCCCACCTGCCGCAATGCCTCCACCCGGTTATGCGCGCCGAGCACCGCATAGGCCTGGGCGAGGTAAGTCTTGACCGATCCGACGCTGAGATCGAGCGTGCGCGCAATCTGTTTGACGGAACTTCCCTCCGCGATCAGATGCATGACCTCAGTCTGCCTCCGGCTCAGGTGCGGCCCGGAGACGGCGCCATCCTGGTCGGCGGAGGCGAGGGTTTCGCTGCGTGCCGCCGGGTCCGATCGCATCGTACCCGGCGCGGCTGCGTCCGCCCGGATGTCCTCGGTCGGCAGACCGAGCCAGAGATCGAGCCAGGCGGGGATCTCGTCGGGCGGCATCGGCCGGGCGATCAGGTACCCCTGCACCATGTCCACCCCGAGCTTCTCCAGAAGGACCGCAGTCTCCTCTGTCTCCACTCCCTCGGCGATGTTCTCCAGCTCCATATTGCGGGTGAGGTCGATGATCGAACGGACGATCGCCTGTGCATCCCGCGACGTGGTCATGTCAGCCACGAACGAGCTGTCGATCTTCACCACCGAGAACGGCAGTTGGCGCAGCAGGGTGAGCGAGGAACTGCCGGTGCCGAAATCGTCGATCGCGAGCTGCACTCCCTTGAGCCTGAGCCGGCTCAACACGTCCATCGCCGTACCCAGTTCCTGCAACGCCGCGGTCTCGGTGATTTCGATGCAGAGCTGGTGCCCCGGCATGCCGGCGCTGCGCAGTGTCTGTTCGACCCGGTCCGGGAACGTCAGATCGAGCACCGCGCGCGGGGACATGTTCACCGCGATCGGCACCGCTACCCCGTGCGCCCGCAAGCGCAGGTAATCCGCCGCCGCTCGGGCGATCACCCAATCAGTGAGCGCGGCGGCGGTCGCCGGGTGGCCCTCCGCCAACGGAATGAAGCGGCCGGGTTCGACCCGCCCCAGGTCGGGGTGCCGCCAGCGGATCAGCGCCTCCAGCTTGCGTAGGCCCCGCGGGAGGCGGGTGACGATAGGCTGATATTCCAGCACCATCTCATCCTCCCGCAGGGCCTGCAGGATGCGTTCGGGATCGAGGGGAGCGGTTTGCGATCGAAGTCGCCGCAAGGTTTCCCGCAACTCCTGGATCTCGAGCGGCTTGCTCAACGCCGCCACGACCCGCAGCCCGAGGGACACGGCCAGACTGCGGGCCGTGGCGAGCACCCGCGTGTCGAAGCCACTCATGAGAATGATCGCGCCGGGATAGTGATGCTCGGCGAGGGCGCGGAGTTGCTCCACTCCGTCGCTGGTGCCGAGCTGGAGATCGAGGGCGACGACCTGCGGCACCGCGGCAGCGATCTCCCTATGGAACGCGCTCGGCTCGGCGGTGATCGCGGGGACGAATCCCGCTGCCCTGGCGACCCGCCCGACCAGCCGACCGATCGCCGCGTCGTCATCGAGCACCAGCAGTCGCGGGCCGTCTGTGGTCGGGGCATCTCCAAACGGCATCAGATATCTCCTATAGTGCCATGATCGCGTGCGGCTGCGGGAGTGTCGAGTACCTCCCGCAGTGCCGCAGCGATCTGGTCGCGGTCAAAGGGCTTGATGATCAGTGGGAAGGGCGGCGCGGCCTCGGCGCCCTGGGCATCGCGAATCTCCGGGAATCCCGACATCAGCAGCACCTTGATCCATGGTGAGGTGCGGCGGACGCGTTCGGCGAGATCGACGCCATCGCTGCCGCCCGGCATTACCACGTCCGTCAGCAGGAGGTCGACCGTCGTTTCGGTGGCGAGCAGCTTCGCGGCTTCGGTGGCGGCCTGGGCTTCGAGCACGGTGTAGCCGAGATCTGACAGCTGCCGGGCCACGCTCCGGCGTACCAAAGCGTCGTCCTCCACCAACAGGATCGTCTCGGCCCCGCCGACGGGGGCCGCTCTCGGCGCCGTTTCGACCACACGCGGGTCGCCTGCCGTCTGGACCGGAAGATACAGACGGAAGGTGGTGCCGAGCTCCGGCTCGCTGTAGACGCTGATGTGACCGCCCGACTGCTTGATGAAGCCGAACACCATGCTCAGGCCGAGGCCGGTGCCCTTCTCGCGCGGCTTGGTGGTGAAGAACGGCTCGAAAATGTGGTCCTTCGCCTCGCGCGCGATGCCGGTTCCGGTGTCGGTGACCATGATCGCCACATAGCGGCCGGCCACGACCTCCGGGTGGGAGGCCGCGTAGACGTCATCGAGTTCGGCCAGGGCCGTGCTGAAGGTGAGTCGTCCGCCCCGTGGCATCGCATCCATCGCGTTGGTCGCCAGATTGGTCAGGGCTGATTCGAGTTGGGCCGGATCGACCCGAACCACCGGGAGGTCCGACGAGAGGTCGATTCCGACCGCGATATCCGCTCGTAGGACGCGGCTGAGCAGGCGGGTGGTCTCCTCGACCACCCGGTTGATATCGACCGGCTGGGGCACGAGCGGCTGGCGGCGGGAAAATGCCAGCAGGCGCCGGGTGAGTTCGGCCCCGCGCAGCCCGGCTGCCAGCGCATCGCCGCACAGGTCGGCGGCCTCGGAATCGTCCGCCATCGTTTCCCGCAGCAGCTGCAGGTTTCCTATCACCACGGCGAGCAGATTGTTGAAGTCATGCGCCACCCCCCCCGTCAGATGGCCCACGGCCTCCATCTTCTGGGCCTGGACGAATTGCTGCTCCAGAATTCGCTGTTCGGTCACATCCTGCACCGTGCCGCTCAGCCGGCGCACCGTGCCATCCGGATCGACGATGGGGCGGCCATCGTTGCGAAACATGCGGCCATGCCCATCGGGCCGGGTGATCGCGTATTCGATCGCTTCCGGCCCGCGCCCTGCGGCCAGGTTGGTCAGCCAGTCGCAGATCTTATCGGGATCTTTCGTATAGGACGCCAGACTTTCGGCGGTCGGATCGAAGCCTTGTTCGGGAAGCCCCCGAAGCCGGTACATCTCTCGGGACCAAGTGTAGCGCTGCGAAGCGATATCGAATTCCCAACTGCCGATCCGGGCAATCTCCTGGGCCCGGGCGAGCCGTTCCTCGCTCGCGCGCAGGGCATCCTGCGCCTGCTTCAGTGCTGTGATGTCGATGCGCAAACCGGCTATGCCACCATTTCCCATGCGCCGGTCCGTGACCAGCAGCGTGCGGCCATCGCTCAGGGTGTGCTCGGTGGCCCCGATGGCGGCGCGGTGCCGCACCAGCCGGCGGGCCAGCCATTCCTCCTCGCACCCGATCGCGTCGGCGTATTCGCCCTGCATCAGTCCCTCGCGCAGGATCGCCTCGAAGCTGGTGCCCGGAAGCATGCGATACCGGCTACGGTTGTAAAGGGTCAAGTAGCTCTCGTTGCACATCACCAGACGATCGTCCGGATCGTAGATCACGAACCCTTCCGAGATCGCGGCGACCGCGTCCGCGAGCAGGCGCTCAGCACTCTCCGCCCGTTCCTTGGCCGCACGCAGGTCGGTTTCCAGGTCCTTCTGGACCGAGATGTCCCTGGTGGTGCCACGGTAGCCGAGGAATGCACCGGTCTCGCCGAACACCGGGATGCCGCTGGCGCTGACGTGCTGTATCTCGCCTTCCGGACCAAGGCGGCGATATGCGATGTCGCGGAACGGTTGGCGCGCCAGCATGAGGGACCTGATCCGTTCCCATTGCCCAGCATCGAGGTCGCTGTCGTGGACGTCCCAGGGATACTTGCCGGCATGGGTGGGCGGCGCGCACGCCGCGCCAGCGTCGAGACCGGGTCCGAAGCCGACGAACGCAAGGTCCGGTCCGAGCTCCCAGAACCAGTCGGAGGCGGTGTGGGCGAAGTCCCTGAGCCGCGCCTCGCTCTCCCTCAGCAGGCCCGACGTGCGCTCCAGTTCTGCATTGGCGGTGGCGAGGCCACCGAGCTGGCGGGCGATCATATTGAACAGCAGCACAATTCCCAGCGCGGCCGTAACGCCGACCGCTGCGATCGCCGTCGCCTCCCGACGCCATGGCGCGAGGGCAGTGGCATCCGACAGCGAAACGTCGAGGACCAGGGGATATTTCGCCAGCGGATGAACCGAGGTCAGCCGGCCCGCACCGCGTTCGATCACGCCGCCGCCGTGCCCTGCGGTCGCTTGCCATGGAGCTTCGGGGCGCACCGTGGCGCTCGGCGCATAGGCGGGCGGCCAGGCGACGAGCAGTCTCCCATCGCTTCGGCGCAGACATATCCCCTGCCCCCGCCTTGCCATCGCGCTGGCATAGAATGCCTTCCACTTTCCGATATCGAGCACTGCCGCGGCCACACCGAGGAAGCGCCCGTCGGGCGTCTCCAGCCGGCGCGCGATGATGACCGCCGGCCACCGGGAAAGGCGTGCAATCACGGGCGCGCTGAAAAACAACTTATCCCCGCCCTGGTCGCGCAGCCGGCGGAAATAGTCGCGATCCGAAAGGTCCACCACGGGCGCCGGGAAGGCGCGGGTGGTGCTGATCAGGCGACCGGAGCTGTCGATGACGGCGAGCGCGTCGGTCTGCGCCAGATAGCGGCCGCGCATCCGCAGCAGGTCGAACGTGCCGCGGGTGGACATCGCCTGGTCGAACCCGGCCGGGGTCGTGATACCCTTGGCGATGACCTGCTGCTGTATGTCGCGCAGCGCCAGATCGATCACCTGGACGAAGTGTTGCGTGCTGACGGCTGCAGCATTGCCGATCGCCACGATCTCACGGCGCTGGGTTTCCCGCGAGCGCTGGTACAGCGCGATCGCCGCCGCCGCCGCGGCCAGCAGGGTGGCCAGCACCAAGGCCCCACAGATCAGCCACAGCCTGCCGGTTTGTCGCAGCGATCCGGGCTGCGGGCGAGCGGCGGCCAGGCCGGGCGAGCGCGGGGTGGGCATCGACCAAGGGGCTCCATAGCAAAGCCGCCCTTGAGCGCGGCTCGGGCGGCTAGTCTCAATCCGGCTCTCGGGTCCGTGGCGTCTCTAGCTTTGCGAAATTCGGTGGCAGCCGCGCCTTTATCCTAATAGGGGCGGCGCGTTTCATCTTC
>JAKAZN010000140.1 GCA_021815835.1 Pseudomonadota bacterium | reverse complement strand
CGCGTCATGAACCGGCCCGCGCCATGATCCTGGAAACCCGCCTGTCACTTGGCGTGCAGACGGTGCATCGGCTCACCGGGTCCGCGACCGCCCCCTGGCTCCCCAGCATCGACGAACTGGTCGCGCTGACCGAGCTGGTGGATCGGTCGGGTTACGATTCCCTCTGGGTCGGCGATCACATCGCGTTTCCGGTGGCGATCCTGGATCCGCTGTTACAGCTGGCGCAATGCGCGGTGGTCAGCCGGCGGCTGCGCCTCGGCACCGGGGTCTATCTGCTGCCGCTGCGCCATCCCGTCCCGGTGGCGAAACAGGTCGCGACCTTGGACCATCTGACCGAGGGCCGGCTGATCTTCGGCGTCGGCGCCGGCGGCGAGTTCCCGAAGGAATATGAAGCCTGCGGCGTCCCTCGCGCCGAACGCGGCGCCCGCCTGACCGAGGGCGTCGCGGTGCTGCGCGCATTATGGTCCGGTGCGCCGGCCTCCCACACGGGACGCTTCTACGGCCCGTTCGCCGACATCCCGATGGCCCCGCCGCCGCGCCAGCCCGGCGGCCCGCCGATCTGGTTCGGCGGGCGGGCGGAGGCCGCGCTGCGCCGCTGCGCCCGGCTGGGGGCCGGATACCTGTCCTACGTGGTAACGCCCGAGCAGTTCGCCGCCAACCTGGCCACGATCGCCGCCGCCCGCACGGCCAAGGGCCCGTTCGGCACCGGACATCTGTTGTTCACGCGGCTGGACCCGACGCGCGAACAGGCGCTCGATCACGCCACGGAAACCCTGTCGGTGCGCTACGGGATGGATTTCCGTCGCGCCGCGGACCGCTATTGCGCCCTGGGATCGCCCGAGCAGGTCGCGGCGCGCATCCGGGCCTTCCACGCCGCCGGTGTGCGCCACGTGGTCCTGGATTTCCTGGGGCCGCACGAGCAGCGCGCCGACCAGATCGCCTGGTTCGCCGCCGCCGCGATGCCGCTGCTGGCCGATCTGCGCGTGTCCGCGGCGGCGGGCTGACCGGCGCGTCCGTCAGTCTCAGTCGAACAGCAGCACCGTGCGCGCGACTTCGCCGGCCTTCATGGCGCGGAACGCATCGTTGATCTCATTCAGCCGGCCGCGGCGGGTGACCATTGCATCGAGGTCGAGCCGGCCCTGACGGTAGAACTCCAGGTAGTTCGGGATGTCGCTGCGGAACTGATTGGATCCCATGCGCGAGGTCTGCACCTTGCATTCGGGCCGGATCGCCATCCAGGGAAACGAGATCATCGCCTCCGGCGGCAGCACGCCGACGATGGTGGCGGTGCCGCGGATCGCCAGGCTTTCGATCGCCTGGCGCACCAGGGCGGCGTTGCCCACCGCCTCGAACGCGTGATCCACGCCGGCGCCGCCGGTCAGCGCGCGCACCGCCGCCACCGGATCGCCCGCGGTGCTGTTGACCGTATGGGTAGCGCCCAGATCGCGCGCCATGGCCAGTTTGCTGTCAAACATATCGACCGCGATGATCTGCCGCGCGCCGCCGATGCGCGCGCCCTGCACGATGGACAGCCCGACGCCGCCGCAGCCGAACACCGCGACCGTTTGCGCCGCCTGCAATCCGGCGCTGCGCAACGCCGCGCCGACGCCGGTCAGCACCCCGCAGCCCACCAGCGCGGCGCGATCGAGCGGGATGTCGGCGTCGATCTTCACCAGCGAGTTCTCATGCAGCAGCATCCGTTCGGCGAAGCTGCCGATGCCGGCGAAGCTTTGGAACGGCTGGCCGGCCTGCGACAGCCGCGCCGGCGCGTCGGGCGGACGGTTCACGATCCCGCCGGTGCAGACATTGGGATGGCCGGACAGGCATTGCGGGCAAATGCCGCAGAAGCCGGACAGGCAGGCGACCACGTGATCGCCGGGGCGGAACAGGGTGACGTCCGGGCCGGTGGCTTCCACCACGCCGGCGCCCTCGTGGCCCAGGACGAACGGGCGGTCGAGCGAGAAGCGGCCGAGGCCGTCCACCACGTGCAGATCGGAATGACAGACGCCGGTGGCGACGGTGCGGACCAGGATTTCTCGGCCGCGCGGAGCGTCCAGGGTGACGGTTTCGATCGTGAGCGGTGTGCCGACGGCGCGGAACACGGCGGCGGTCATGTCCATCGGGTGGCCTCTTTGCTGCTGGCTTGGGCCGAGGCTAGGCGGCGGGGCGTGGGGGGGGCAACCCGGTGGGGGGGCGGCGGGACGGTGTGGGAGGCGTGAGAAGGGGAAGGTCGTCTGAAGGTGTTCCAACGGCAACTTCTTGCCCGTGGCGGTCGTCAGACGCTAACGCATCCATTGCCGAAAACCGCATGTCGCTCGCGACCCAAAACGCACCAAACCGCCAAGCGAGATCGGCTGCCTGGGGGCGCCGAACACTCGCTGCTGCGCGCCCAATTCCGGTCGTCCAAAGCACGTCTCGACGCGCTCGGCAGCGGTCATTCAAGCCACCACATCGACGCTTTTCGGCCGGCGGATGACACTCATCTTTCCGCTGCGTCCGCCGCCACAGAAAAATCGCTCGCCGCCATCCGATTCAAGTCCCGAGACACCGGTTCCGGCCGGCATTTCAAGACGCTCGAGCACCTCTCCCGTCTCCGGATCGATGCGCCGGACATCGCTCGCCTCCTCCTCCCATGTGCCGTGCCACAGCTCGCCGTCGACCCAGGTGACACCAGTGACGAAGCGATCGGATTCGATGGTGCGAAGCACGACCCCGGTTTCCGGATCGATCTGATGGATCTTGCGACCACGGTGCTGGCCGACCCAGAGCGTCCCTTCGGCCCAGGCAAGCCCCGAATCCCCGCCATTGCCAGGCGCCGGAATCGTGGCGAGCACCTCGCCGGTCTTGGGATCGATCTTCCGGATCACGGCCTCGGCGATCTGGAACAGATGCGTGCCGTCGAACGCCGTTCCCGCATGCGCGGCGACATCCAGCGCGCCGACGATGTCCCCGCTTGCGGGATCGAGGGCGTTCAGCCGGTCGCCGGAGGCGAACCAGACTCGCTGCCCGTCAAAGCTGACCCCGTGCACGCCGTCGACGTCGGGAAAGGGGCCATATTCGCGAAGGATTTCGGCTGGTGTGTGCTTCATGTGGCTCATTCTACCCCTGCGTCAGCGGGACCGGGAGTAACAAGCATGTCGGGAAACCCGGCACGTTCGGCGCCATCCAGCGGCAAGCCCGCCCATGACCGAAGGATTCAACCTTGCCAGCCTCTGCCAGTGCTTCGAGCGCACGTTGGACGGTGCGGGGACTGACACCGAGCGCCAGCGCAAGCGCCGAGCTCGACCACGCCTCGCCATCCGCAAGCAGGGCCAGCACCTCGGCATTGTCGCCTTCAATGGGCGGCACGAGCACGGCGGCTGCTTGCGCCCCATGCGGTTTTAGCAAGAAGCCTCGGTTCGTCGCGTTCAATCCGGCGAGCGGTCTGAGTATCTTGCGTAACCGTCCGATCTCGACCCGCAGCCGCGCGCGATGCGATTCATCTGCATCCCGCGCCCGGAAGGCACGCGCGACCAGGGTTTCGCGCGATACGTCTTCTGGCCAAGCCTCCGCGAGTGCGCGGACGAGCGCGAACAGCACCGGACGACCGGCAAGCCGAACAACCGTTGTCCCGGTGCGCACGATATTGCGGCAGGCATCGACCACGATCGCGTCCGAGGTGATCAACGTCTCGACTTCGGCGAGCCCGAGCAGCCGCTTCCCACCGCGCACGATCAGGCGTGCAACAGGGGAGCCGAGCGCGCGTGACGCCCGGTCAACCTCGGCCGCAAGCGCAGCAATCCCCGCCACGCGCGCGGCGTGCCCGGCCCGATCGAGCGCAGCGCGTGCCGAGCCCGCCCGAATGCGCCGCATCGCGATGCCGGCGGCGACCAACCAATAACCGGTCCGCGACGTCTGCGGCAGCGCGTCGACATCCAGTGCATCGAGCGTCCGCTCAGCTGCGTCGAGACGCCCGATCAGCAGAAGCAGCCGGGCCTCGAGATAGCCGGTATGCGCGGCGTTCGCCCGATCGCCATGCGCTTCGAGCGCCGTCCGCGCTGCGCCGAGCGTCTGCAAGGACCCACTCAGATCGCGCGAGACGAGTGTGATCTCGGCCTCGGCGACGACGCACCGTGCACGGGCCATCGCCTCGTTCGGCCCGAAGGCACGCGCAGCGCTCCGAAGCAACTCCTTCGCGCGCCCAAGATCGCCAAGCTGCGCCATCGCGATGCCGCGTAGCGCGAGCGCCGATGGATCGCCGCGCAGCGCGACCCGCTTCAGCGCCGCCAGCGGATCGCCCGCCGCCAGCGCCCGGGCCGCTGCCGTGATCAACGAGTCCATCGAAATCCCGTCACACTTGTCACTCTCACCCGGCTTCCGCCTCGCCCTACACCCGTGCTCGATCCCGGTATCGTCGGGATCGGCGACAATCGACTGGGAGCCGGACAATGACAACGTCCTCAGCAGTAAACAATGGCAGCGCAAGGGCCTGGCAGGCGCGCGGTGTGGCCGGCTGGCTCGCTCTTGCGGCCTCGCCGACCTTCGCGCTCATGGCGGGAATAGCCGCGCTCGATGCGTCCTCGATCACGCTCTGCTCCTCGGGTTCAAGCACCCTGCCGATCAACGGCATGACCGCGATGTACCTGCTGATGAGCCTGTTCCACCTGTCGCCCTGGCTGAAGCTCGCTTCCAGCCGCCCGTGGGCGCGCACCTAACCGATAACCAAAGGAGACCGACCATGAACCATGCAATCGTTTCGCGCGAAGAGTGGCTTGATGCCCGCAAGGCGCTTCTGGCCAAGGAGCGCGCCATGACCCACGCACTCGACGCACTCCGCGCCGAGCGCCGGCAACTGCCCTGGGTCAGGATCGAGAAGCCCTATGTCTTCCAAGGCCCCGAGGGCGACTGCACGCTCGGCGACATGTTCTGCGGCCGCAGCCAGCTTGCCATCTATAATTTCATGCTGACGCCGGGTTCGGACCAGGTATGCCGCGGCTGCTCGTTCATCTCCGATCATGTCGACGCGGCACGGCAGCATTTCGAGCATGCGGACCTGGCATTCGCCGCGGTCTCGCGCGTGCCGCTGCGCCGGATCGAAGAGGTCAAGGACCGGATGGGCTGGACATTCCCCTGGGTCTCCTCGCACGGCAGCGACTTCAACTTCGATTTCGGCGTATCGTTCACGCCAGAGGACCTCGCCGCCGGCCGCGCGATTTACAACTATGGCGAGGTGATCCGGGAAAGCCAGGACATGTTCGGCGCAAGCATATTCGTGAAGGATGACAGCGGCGCCATCTTCCACACCTACTCGACGCATCGTCGCGGCGCCGAGCTGCTGATGGGCGCGTTCAACTGGCTCGATCTCGTCCCCAAGGGCCGCAACGAGAGCGCCGGCACCATGAGCTGGGTGCGGCGGCACGACGAATACTGAACCGGACGGTTGCCGCTGAACCGCCTTCGAGAACCGCTCGTAGAGCCGGTTATCAAGTCTCGATACCGGAGGTCGGGAGCGCGAACGGCTGCTGTCAGGTGCGTGTGAGTCTGAAGCCGCCATTCCGCTCCCGGCCAATGTCGGCCGCTGCCCGCCAGCCGATCGACAGGAACTTATGCCTGCGGCAGCCGACATTCAACCCCCCACTCCCGGCATCGGCCGACTTGATCCGCCCCCCGCCCTGCGCTTCTGTGCGGCCGCCATCCGGAATCCACCCATGTCCGCCGCAAGGCAGCTCCCGCTGCCCTTCGCCCATCGCCCCGAATTCGCCGCCGCCGACCTGGTCGCCGCGCCGTCCAACGCCGCCGCGCGCGCCTGGCTGGACCGCACCGCGGACTGGCCCGGCTTGCGGCTCGCGCTGTTCGGCCAGGCGGGCGCGGGCAAAACCCATCTCCTGCATCTCTGGGCAGCGGCCCGCGGCGCGGCGCTATGGCCCGGACCCGGGTTGCGCGGGATCGACCCGATGGCGGTGCCCGCCGCCGGCGTCGCGATCGACGATGCCGACACGGCGCCGGACCCGGTG
>JAKAZN010000139.1 GCA_021815835.1 Pseudomonadota bacterium | reverse complement strand
GCGTCCGCCGGACGGGCGCGGCGCGGCGCCGCTCGATGCGCCGCCGGTGCCCGAGGGTACCGGCGCGGGCGGGGCGCCAGGCCCGCGCTTCTTGCGAACCTCCACCTGCACGACCTTGGAGCGGCCATGGCTGAAGCTTTGCCGCACGGAGCCGGCATCGACCGTTCGCCCGACTTCCGGCCGTCCCGCCGGTCGCAGCGAAAGCCTGTTCCTGCCCGCGTCCTGATCCTTGCCGTCGCTCATTACCCCGCCTGTCGGGCTGTGCCCGTTCGTCTGTCCGCGCCCGCTGCTTGATCCGTCCCAGCGGCGCGCTCACCCCCGGAAGTCTCCTGCTCCGGCACGCCGGCCACTCCGGCCAGGCGCACCGCTTCGTCCTTGAGCGCCGCGGCCAGCCGGCCCGGCGCCACCACCACATGCACCGCCCGGTCCCGGCCGAACACCGCGCCCAGCGCCGTCGCCGGAAGCGGGGCCACCGCCGGGCTGTCCCGGCCGGACAGGAACCGCCGCCGCTCCTCAAGGCTGCCATCCGAGGCATGAATTACGAGGCCGGCCCGATTGGCGCGGAGCCACTCCCCGGCTTTGTCGAACCCGGCGACCGCCTGGCCCGCGCGGCGGGCCAGCCCCAGAAGATCGGCGAAGCGCTGCTCCAACCCTGCCCGCACCCGGGCCGGCAGATCGGGCGGCACCGCGACCGAGGCGCGCGCGGCCCTGGCGAAGGCCCCGCGCTTGCACGCGGCTTCTATCACATCGGCCCGCGCACTCAACCACATTCCCCGCCCGGGCAGCCTTGCGGCCAGGTCGGGCACGACCGTCCGATCGGGGCCGAGCACAAAGCGGATCATCTCCGCCCGCGCCCCATGCGCGCGGGTCACCAGGCAGCGGCGCAGCGGACCCGTTTCGGGGTCCGGGGCATCGTCGTCGACCGCGGGAACGGGATCAGTCGTCGTGGCCCGCCTCCTGATGCCCCGTCTCCGGATGCCCCGTCTCCTGATTACTCGTCTCCGGCGCCGCCGCCGGGGCGTCGGGGGACGTCTCGTCGGCGAACCAATGCGCGCGGGCGGCCATGATGATGGCGTTCGCGGTTTCCTCGTCCATCGCCTCGGCGCCGACGATCTCGATCAGCTCGTCGGAGGCGAGATCGGCCAGATCGTCGAGCGTCTTCACGCCCTTCTCGCCCAACGCCACCAGCATCGCCGGGCTGAACACCTCGAGCGCGGCGATATCGTCGCTGACGCCGAGCGCCACGCGCTGCTCGGTCAGTTCGGTGTCGCGCCGGGTCAGGAAGGCTTCGGCGCGGCGGATCAGTTCGCCGGCGATATGTTCGTCGAAACCCTCGATCTCGGCGAGTTCTTCCAGCGGCACCGAGGCGAGATCCTCGACCGAACTGAAATCCTCGGTCACCAGCAGGCCGGCGATCACGTCATCCACGTCCAGGGCTTCCACGAAGACCCCGCTGCGGCGGCGGAATTCCTCCTGGCGGCGTTCGCTTTCCTCGGCTTCCGTCAGGATGTCGATGTCCCAGCGGGTGAGCTGGGACGCCAGCCGCACATTCTGCCCGCGCCGGCCGATGGCGAGGCTCAGCTGGTCTTCCGGCACCACCACTTCGACGCGGCCCGCTTCCTCGTCCATCACCACCTTGGAGACTTCGGCTGGCGCCAGCGCATTCACGACGAAGGTAGCGGCCTGCGGCGACCAGGGGATGATGTCGATCTTCTCGCCCTGCAATTCGGCCACCACCGCCTGCACCCGCGATCCCCGCATGCCGACGCAGGCGCCGACCGGGTCGATCGAGGAATCGCGGCTGATCACCGCCATCTTGGCGCGCGAGCCGGGATCGCGGGAGACCGCCTTGATCTCGATGATGCCGTCATAGATTTCCGGCACTTCCTGCGCGAACAGCTTGGCGAGGAAGCCGGGATGGGTGCGGGACAGAAAGATCTGCGGCCCGCGGGCCTCGTCGCGCACGTCGTAGATATAGGCGCGCACGCGATCGCCGTTGCGGAAGCTCTCGCGGCCGATCAGTTCGTCGCGCCGCAGCAGCGCCTCGGCGCGGCCGAGCTCGACCATCAGATTGCCGTATTCGGTGCGCTTGACCACGCCGTTGATGATCTCGCCGACCCGATCCTTGAATTCGTCATATTGTTTCTTGCGCTCATACTCGCGCACGCGCTGGACGATCACCTGCTTGGCGGTCTGCGCGGCGATGCGGCCGAAATCGATCGGCGGCAGCGGATCGACGATGTGCTCGCCGACCTCGATGCCGGGCTTGAACTTGCGCGCGATGTGAACGGGGATCTGGGTCTCCTCGTTCTCCACCACCTCGACCGCCTCGGTCCAGCGCGACAGGCGCACATCGCCGGTCTTGCGGTCGATGGTGGCGCGGATGTCCTTCTCGTGGCCGTACTTGGCGCGGCCGGCCTTCTGGATGGCCTGCTCCATCGCCTCGATCACCTCGTCGCGGTCGATATTCTTCTCCCGCGCGACGGCGTCGGCGACCAGGAGCAGTTCGGGGCGGGCAACGGCGGTATCCATGGCGGTTCCTCGGTTCAGGCCATTTCAGTGCAGATCGGACCCGGGAAGATCGGACCGGGGGGGAGCGGTGGCGGCGATCAGCGCGTCGGTCAGCACCAGGCGGGCACGGCGCAGCGCGGCGAAGGGCAGCGCGACCTCCTGGCCGTCATCGAGGCGCAGCCGCGCCGCGGAGTCGTCGGCCCCGAGCACGAGGCCGGAGAAGCGCTTGCGGCCATCCACGGGGATGTCCGTTTCGGCGCGGGCGAGATGACCGGCGAAGCGGTTCCAGTCCTTGGGCCGGGTCAGCGGGCGGTCGATGCCGGCGGAGCTGACTTCGAGGCTCCATGCGCCGGGCAGCGGGTCTTCCACGTCGAGCAGGGCACCGACGGCATGGCTGATCGCCTCGCAATCCGCCACGGCGATCAGCGAGCCGTCGGCCCGGTCGGCCATGATCTGCACGGTCGGACGGTCGCGGCCGAGCACGGCGAGGCGGACGAGTTCGTAGCCCATCGCGGCGATCGACGGGGCGATGAGGGCGGTCAGGCGCGCTTCGAGCGGCCGGGAGTCGGCTGCCGGGGTGGAGCGCGAGGGACGGGCGGCGTGCGGCAATAAAAAAAGGTGGCCGGTTAGGGCCACCCTCCTGAAGTGTGGAGAATGATTGAGTTGGCAGTGTATGTAGCGGAGGGTGGGGGAGATTGCAAGGGCGGGCCTCACCCGGCGCGCTTCGTGCGCCGCCCTCTCCCGCACGCGGGAGCGGTGAGCGGGGTCAGACCGCGATGAACCCCACCAGCGCACCCTCCAGCACCGCGGCCGTCAATGGCCCGCCGAACACCGCGCCCGTGTCGATCGCGATCCGGTTCGCCCGCACCACCGGCGCCTTCACCGGCGTATGGCCATGCACCACCACCGCGCCCAGATCCTGTTCGGTGTAGAGAAAGGGCTGGCGGATCCGCAGCAGGTCCTCCGGCGTCTGGTCTTCCAGCGCCACGCCGGGACGGATGCCGGCATGGACGAACAGGTAGCCGCCTTCCGCATGATGCAGTCGCAGCCCGCGGAGGAACGCCCGATGCGCTTCGGGGATCGCCGCCCAGGCCTCGCGCGGGCCTTCGGGGTCGAGGCCATAGCTCTCCAGCGTGGGCTTGCCGCCCGCGAACAGCCAGTCGGTGCCGGCGGCCCGCTCGCCCGCGAGCGCGTCCAGCATGGTGCGCTCGTGATTGCCCATCAGGTTGACGACCTCCACCCGAGGCGGCAGGGCCGGGCCGGCAAGCAGGGCGGCGATCACGCCGGCGCTGTCCGGTCCGCGATCGACATAATCGCCGATATGCAGCACGAGCGGCGCGGGGATCGGGCGGCGCGCCAGGTCCCCGGCGATCGCTTCGTGCAGGGCGGCGAGGCGGTCGGCGCAGCCATGGATATCGCCCACGGCATAGATGCGCCGGCCGGGCGGGAGAGTGGCGGGGGCGGGGGAGAGATCGAGCATCGGGGGACCTGAAACGAACGCCCGGTGTCGCCGCGGGAGCGGGTATTCGTCAACCCTCCTCGCAAAGCCGACATGCGGATGCCGGGCGTACCCTGGGAGAGCGTATTCCGGCGTATTGGATGGAAATGGATGGATAAACGGAGGCCGGAGCGCGCATCCGCCACGGCGCCGGTCGGGGGACCTGGTATGCGCCGGGTCAGATGCCCCTACCCCAACGGATACTCCACCTCCGCCGTATAGACCGCCTGCTCCTTGCCCAACCGCGAGCTGAACAGAGTGAAATGCTCCACCGCAACCGGTTCCGCCCGGAACAGATTATGCTGCTGCACGAACCCCGCGAGCTTCGCCTCCGGCGCCGCGTCCAGCCGCGCCAGGGTCACGTGCGGTTGGAACCGCCGCCGCTCCCCGGCCATCCCCGCACGTTGCAGCGCCGTCTCGATCTTGGCGCGCAGGCGTTCCAGCGCCTCGTTCCGCGCCACGCCGGCCCAGAGCTGGGTGCTCCGCCCCGCCTTCTGGAACGTCCCCACCCCGGCCAGGGTGAGCGGGAAGCCCCGCCCGCGCAACGCCGCCAGCGCATGATCGATGTCCTCGGCCTGCACCGAGTTCGTCTCGCCGATGAAACGCAGGGTCAGATGGTAGTTCTCCGCCGGCACCCAGCGCGCGCCGGGAATGCCGGCGGTCGCGAAGCCGGCCAGCCGCGCCCGCAATTCCCACGGCAGATCGAGCGCGACGAACAGCCTCATGCCCCCTCCCCCCGCGCCATCCGCAGCACATGCATGACATAGGGCAGGATCGCCGCCACCACGCGGCGCACGCCGGCGGGATTCGGATGCAGCCCGTCGGCCTGGATCAGCCCGGGCACCTCGGCGACGCCCACCAGGAAGAACGGCTCCAGCACCACCCCGGGCCGGCGGCCCAGTGCAGCGTACACCGCGCGGAACCGCGCCGCGTACCCCGCCCCCAGATTGGGCGGCGCCTCCATCCCCGCCAGCAGCACCGGGATATGCCGCGCCGCCAGCCGATCCAGGATCGCCGTCAGATTCGCCCGCAGATCCCGCACCGGCAGCCCGCGCAGCCCGTCATTGGCGCCGAGCTCCACCAGCGCCGCCACCTTCCCGGCGCGCAGCCCGCCCAGCACCCAATCGAGCCGCGCCAGCCCGTCCGCCGAGGTCGCCCCCGAGACCGCGCCATCGACGATCCGCACCGCCCCGCCGCGCACGGCCAACGCCGCCGCCAGCCGCGCCTCGAACCCGTCCGCATGATCCAGACCGTACCCGGCGGCGAGCGAATCGCCCAACACGACCAGCTGCACCGGGGCGGCGGCCCGGGCGCCCGGCGTCGCGGCGAGCCCCAGCAGGACGGCGGCGCGGAAGACGGTCCGCCGCACACAGAAGGCATTCCGCAGGACAGCGCGAAGCCCGTATGCTGCCGCCATGGATGCCACTCCGCCGTCGTCGTCGCCCACCGGATCGCCCACCGGATCACCCACCGGGCCGCCCACCCGACCCTTGCTCGCCGCGCGGGGATTGGCCCTGACCCTGCCCGCCGCCGCCGGGCCGGTCAACATCCTGCGCGGGGTCGATCTCGATCTCGCGCGCGGCGAAACCATCGGCCTGGTGGGGCCGTCCGGGTCCGGCAAGACCAGCCTCCTGATGCTGCTCGCCGGGCTGGAACGGCCGAGCGCCGGGCGGCTGTGGTTCGCCGGGCGGGAGCTCACGGGCCTCGACGAGGATTCGCTCGCGGTCTGGCGGCGCGATCACGTCGGGATCGTGTTCCAGTCCTTCCATCTGATCGCCTCGATGACCGCGGCCGAGAACGTCGCGGTGCCGCTGGAACTGGCCGGACGGCGGGACGCGATGGCGGTCGCGGCGCGGATGCTCGCTTCGGTCGGCCTCGGCCATCGCCTGCGCCACCTCCCCGGCCAGCTTTCGGGGGGCGAGCAGCAGCGCGTCGCCCTGGCCCGTGCCCTCGCCCCAAGCCCGGCACTGCTGCTGGCCGACGAGCCGACCG
>JAKAZN010000138.1 GCA_021815835.1 Pseudomonadota bacterium | reverse complement strand
GTCGGCCCAGATGTCGCCCAGGGAGCGGTACCCCCGGGCGCCGGGCCGGCGCCGCCTTTCCTCCCGATCCCTCCCCCGCTATGCTTGCCGCGATGTCCCGGGCCCCGCGCCCGGCGGCTTGTCGTGCCAAACAAAACAACGAACTGGGGAAGGAGTCCGTCCATGTCGTGCCATGCACGCACCTGGCTGGCCGCGCTCGCGGCCGGAGCAATCCTGGGTCTCGCCGCGCCGCCGCCGGCGCGCGCCGCCGGGGCCGCGCCGATCACCATCGGCGCGATCCTGCCGCTGACCGGCCCCGGCGCCGTGATCGGCACCGAGCAGATGAAAGGCATCCAGTTCGCGATCAAGCAGCAGAACGCCAAGGGCGGCGTCGGCGGCCATCCGATCAACGTCGTCTTCGAGGACGACCAGGCGAAGCCGGACCAGGCCGTGCTCGCGTTCAACAAGCTGGTCGGCTTGCAGCATCTGCCGATGATCTTCACCGCCTATTCCGGCCCCAGCCTGGCGATGGCCCCGCTCACCGCGCGCAAGCACGTGCTGATGCTGAACGCCGGCGCGCAGGCCGACGCGCTGGGCAAGGCCTCGCCCTATCTGTTCAACACGCTCCCCACCACCGCGGACGAAGTCGGCGGGATGGTGAAATACCTGCGCGCGCACGGTAAATCGACCGCCGCCGTGCTCTATGAGAACGATGCCGCCGGGATCGGCGGGCGGGACGACTTCGTGCGCGAGTTCAAGGCCGCGGGCGGCAAGATCGTGGCCCAGGAGCCGTCCCAGTTCGGTCAGACCGACTATCGCGCCGCGCTGCTGAAGCTGGCCGCGGCCAAGCCGCAGGTGCTGTTCGTGGTCACGACCGCGGGCCAGAAGGCGATGGCCGATCAACTGCACCAGATGAAGCAGGGCTGGCTGGTGGCCGGCACGACCTTCATGGAAGACCCGCAGACGATCGCCGATCCGAATTCGGCCGGGATCATCCACACCCAGGTGGTGGCCGATGCCAGCCCGGAACTGATGGCCGCGTTCAAGGGGGCGATGGGCGCCGACATGGGGTTCTTCTCGCGCCAGTACTACAACGCGACGCAGATCATGTTCGTCCTGATCGACCACCTGCTCAAGGAGAAGAAGCCGATCACCGGGGCGAACCTGCGGGCGGCGCTGTTCCAGATCAAGACCTTCCACGGGCTGGTGCCGATGACGTTCACAACCAACACCGCCGTGGTGCCGATCGCGATCATGGAAATGACCGGCAGTTCGGAAAAGACCATCGGCACCGCGACCGCGCACTGAGCGCACGCTTCCCCCGATCCCGGCCCTGCCCGTCATGTTGGCGTTGCAACTTCTGGTCAATGGCATCGTGACGGGCAGCGCGCTCGGCGTGGTGGCGGTCAGCTTCGCGCTGATCTACGCCACGACGCGCGTGTTCCACGTGGCCCATGCCGGGGTTTATACCCTGGGCGGCTACCTGGCCTGGAGCCTGATGCGCCACGGCGTGCCCGCCATCGCCGCCCTGCTGGTGGCGATGGCGGGCTGCGTGGTGCTGGGCAGCCTGATCCAGATCCTGCTCTATGCGCGGCTGGAACGGCGCGGCGCGGCGCAGTTGGTCGTGCTGATCGCCTCGCTCGGCGCGCTGGCGGTGATCCAGAACCTGATCGCGGCGATCTATTCGCCCGACATCCTGAATTTCTCCGCCGCCTGGGCGGGGCAGGTCGTCGCCCTGCCCGGCGGGCTGCGGCTGACGGGGGCGCAGATCGCCACGGTGGTGCTGGATTTCGCGGCCTTCGGCGCGACCCTGGTGTTCGCCCATCGCACCCTTCTGGGCAAGCGCATCCGCGCCGTCGCGTCCAATCCGTTCCTGGCCGAGATCACCCGGCTCGAACCGCGGCGCGTGCATGTCTATGTGATGGCGATCGCCTCGGCGCTGGTCTGCCTGCCGGGCGTGCTCGGGCCGCTCGATTACGGCTTGCAGCCCTATGGCGGGGTGACGCCGCTGCTGACCGCGACGATCGCCATGATCGCGGGCGGGATCGGCAGCCTGGCCGGCGCGTTCGGCCTCGCCGTCGCGATCGTCGTGCTGCAGAATCTGGCGCTGCTGGTGATGCCGGGGGAATGGAGCATCGGCGTCACTTTCGCGATCTTCGTCGTGTTCATGCTGTTTCGCCCGCGTGGGCTGTTCGCGGGGAAATAGCGCGATGGATTATCTCTACAGCTACCTGATCCTGGCCGAGATCTACGTGCTGCTCGGCCTGTCCACCAATCTGCTGGTGGGCGTGGTCGGCATCTTCTCGGTCTCCCAGGCCGCGGTGTTCGGGGTCGGCGCGTATATCGTGGGCGATTGCCTGCTGTCGGGAACCTTGTCGTTCCTGCCGGCGCTGGCGCTGGCGGCGGTGGCCTGCGTGCTGCTGAACGTGCTGATCTCCCTGCCCAGCCTGCGGGTCTCGGGGGATTATTTCGTCGTCACCTCGTTCGGCATCCAGCTTCTGGCGACCGCGACCTTCACCAACTGGACCTGGGGCACGGGGGGCGCGAACGGGATGCCGGGCGTGCCGCCGCCGGATTTGTTCGGCGCGTCGATCGAATCGACTCGCGGCATCCTGGCGCTGACGACGATGGCGATGACGCTGGGCTGCCTCGCGTTCTGGCTGATCCTGCGCGCCCCGTTCGGGCGGAAGCTGCGCGCGATCCGCGAGGACGAGCTTGCGGTGGCCGCCGCCGGCAAGGGTGTGCTGGGCGCCAAGGTCTCGGCCGCGGCGATGGCGGGCGCCTTCGCCGGGGTCGCGGGTGGGCTCTATGCCACCTATCTGAGTTTCATCGACCCGTCGTCCTTCGACCTCGATGCGTCGATCCTGCTGCTGACGATGGTGGTGGTGGGCGGGGCGCGCACCTTGTGGGGGTCGATCCTCGGCCCGTTCCTGCTGCTCGCGCTGCCGCAGGCGCTGACCCTGCTGGCCATTCCGACCACCTATGCCGCGACCTCGCGGCAATTGCTGTATGGCGGGTTGCTGATCGCGTTCGCGCTGTTCCGGCCGCAGGGATTGCTCGGGGAACGGCTGTGAGCGCCTATCTCGAGATCGCCGGGGTGAACCACAGTTTCGGCGGCTTGCAGGCGCTGAACGATTGCGGCTTCGCGATCGCCGAGGGCGGGATCGCCTGCCTGGTCGGGCCGAACGGCGCTGGCAAGACCACCATCTTCAACGTCATCACCGGATTTCTGCGGCCCGATACGGGGCATGTCGCGTTCCGCGGCCGCCCGCTCGACGGGCTGACGCCACAGGCGATCGTACGCGCCGGGATCGCCCGCAGCTTCCAGAATCTGCGCCTGTTCGCCGACCTCACCGCCTGCGACAACGTGATGCTGGCGCTGCCGGAGCGGGCGGGTGAGACCCCGTTCGGCGCCCTGTTCCGCCCGTTCGCCACCGCGCGCGCCGATCGGCGGCGACGCGGCGACGCGCTGCAATTGCTCGATCATGTCGGGCTGGCGGCGCGCGCGGCGGACCGGGTGCGTAACCTTTCGTATGGCGAACAGAAGCTGCTGACGATCGCGCGGCTGCTGGCCACCGGGGCCGAATTGCTGCTGCTGGATGAACCGGCCTCGGGGCTTGCTTCCGGCGCGCTCGATCAGGTGATGGCGCTGCTGCGGCGGTTGCGCGGCGAGGGCAAGACCTTGCTCGTGGTCGAGCACAACACGCGGGTGGTGCAGCAGATCGCCGACGAGGTGTTGTTCCTGCATCAGGGCCACCTGCTGGCGCAGGGCTCGCCGGCGCAGATCATCGCCGATCCGGCGCTGGCCGAGATCTATTTCGGCGGTGCGCTGTGATCCTGGAACTCGAGGGGCTGGCCGCCGGCTATGGCGCCAAGACGGTCATTTCCGACCTGAGCTTCGCGGTGGCCGAGGGCGAGATCCTGGCCCTGCTCGGCCATAACGGCGCGGGCAAGACGACCACGCTCAAGACCGCGATGGGGCTGATCGCGCCGCGCGCCGGGCTGGTGCGGTTCGCGGGCGTCCCGCTCGCGCGGGTGCCGGTGGCCGAGCGGGTGGCGCGCGGGCTGCGCCTGCTGCCCGAGGGGCGCGGCATCTTCCCCGACCTGACGGTGGCCGAGAATATCGACGTGGTGGCGGCGCGGCTTGCGGCCGGCGGCGCGATGTTCACGCCCGAGGCGCTCTATCGGCTCCTGCCGGTGCTGGCGGAGCGGCGGACGACGCGCGCGGGCAGCATGAGCGGCGGGCAGCAGCAGATGCTGGCCTTCGCGCTCGCGATCCTGGGCACGCCGCGGTGCTTGCTGCTGGACGAGCCCTCGATCGGGCTCGCGCCCAACCTGGTGGAGCGGCTGTTCGCGCAGGTGCGCGATGTCTGCCGCGCGCATGGCGTGGCGGTGGTGCTGGTGGAGCAGAACGTGGCGGCGGCGCTCGCGCTGGCGGATCGGGTGGCGATCATGAACAGCGGGAAGCTGGTGTTCGACGGCACGCCGGAGGCGGCGCGCGCGTCGAACCTGTGGGAGCATTTCTGAGCCGGAACGGCGCGGAGACAGGACCTTCGGGGCGCGCCTACAGCCCGGCCTGGGAGACGAACTTGGTGTTGAGATATGCCTCGATCGCCTCCAGCCCGCCTTCCGAGCCGTAGCCGGAATCCTTCACGCCGCCGAACGGCACCTCCGGCAGCGCGAGACCGTGATGGTTGATCGACATCATCCCCGCCTCCACCGCGGCCGCGATCGCGTTCGCGGTCTTGGCCGAGCGGGTATAGGCGTAGGAGGCGAGGCCGAAGGGCAGCCGGTTCGCTTCGGTCACCACATCGTCGAAGCCGGCGAAGCGGGAGATCACCGCCACCGGGCCGAACGGTTCCTCGTTCATGATCCGCGCATCCAGGGGCACGTCGGTCAGCACCGTGGGCTCGAAGAAATTGCCCTTGTTGCCGATCCGGTTGCCGCCCGCGCGCACCCGCGCGCCGTGCTTCGCGGCGTCGCCGATGAAGCTCTCCATCGCCGCGATCCGGCGCGGGTTGGCGAGCGGGCCCATGGTGGTGGCGGAATCCTGCCCGTCGCCCACTTTCGCCGCCTTGATCCGCGCGGTGAACTGTTCCACGAACGCATCGTAAACCGGCTCCTGCACCAGGAACCGCGTGGGCGAGATGCACACCTGCCCGGCATTGCGCAGCTTGTTCGCGGACAGGATCTTCACCGCCGTATCGACATCCGCATCCGCGAACACGATCGCCGGGGCGTGCCCGCCGAGCTCCATCGTGACGCGCTTCATATGCGCCCCGGCCAGCGCGGCGAGCTGCTTGCCGATCACGGTCGAGCCGGTGAAGGAGATCTTGCGGATCACCGGATGCGGGATGAGGTATTCGGAAATCTCCGCCGGCACGCCATAGACCAGGTTCACCACGCCGGCGGGTAGGCCGGCATCGACGAAGCAGCGGATCAGCTCGGCCGGCGAGGCCGGGGTTTCCTCCGGCGCCTTGACGATGATCGAGCAGCCGGCGGCGAGCGCCGCCGAGAGCTTGCGCACCACCTGGTTGATCGGGAAATTCCACGGCGTGAAGGCCGCCACGGGGCCGACCGGTTCCTTCAGCACGAGCTGATAGATGCCCTCGGCGCGGGCGGGCACGACGCGGCCATAGGCACGGCGGGCTTCCTCGGCGAACCAGTCGATCACGTCGGCGCCGGCGAGCGTTTCGCCCTTGGCCTCGGCGAGCGGCTTGCCCTGCTCCAAGGTCATCAGCCGGGCGATCCGCTCGGCGCGGTCGCGCAACAGATCGGCCGCCTTGCGCATCAGCTTGGCGCGATCGTAGGCGGAGACCTTACGCCAGACGCGGAAGCCCTTGTCGGCCGCTTCCAGCGCGCGATCGAGATCGCCGCGGGAGGCATGGGCGACGGTGCCGTTCACCTCCCCGGTGGCGGGATTGGCGACCGGGAGGGACCGGCCGGCCTCGGCCTTGGTCCAGACGCCATCGATCAGCAGCAGGACATCGGGATACATCGCGGGCCTCTCTCGTTGTCGGGGCCAGCGCGCGGCGGCGCGCCGGGGAAACCGCGCGGGTGGTCG
>JAKAZN010000137.1 GCA_021815835.1 Pseudomonadota bacterium | reverse complement strand
CGGTGATGGAAAGCCAGGCGCAAGTCCTCGGCGGCCTGCGGCTGATCGAGCCGATGGCCGAGCGCCTGCACCTTTTCGACGACCCCGAATTCAATCCCGCGCTGCGCCCGCAAGGCCACCTGGCCCGAGTACTCGCCTGGCTCGCCGCCAGGCTCGCCCGCGCTCCGCCCGCGCCCCCCCCCACCGGTCCGGGCCTCGATCCCGCGCGTGATCAGGTGCTGCTGGCGGTCCAGCAGGCGCTGGTGGTGCGCGACGTCGATAGCTCGCGCGTGCTGTCCGTCGCCTTCACCGCCAATGATCCGCTGCTGGCCGCGGCGGCGGTGAACATGCTCATGGACATCTACATCAAGGGCCAGCTCGGCGCGAAATACCGCGCCGTGCACAAGGCGCGCGCGTGGCTCGAGGCCCGCGCCGCCGCCCTGCGCGCCGAAGTGCGCGCGGAATCGGACCGCATCGCCCATTTCCGCGCCCATGCCGGCCTCGTGCGCGGTGTGCGCGCCGGGCTGGAAACCGAGCAGATCAGCCGCCTCACCGAGACCTTGACCGAAGCCCGCGCCGCGCTCGCGACCGCGGAGGGCCGGCTGGACGCCGCCCGCAACGGCGGCGGTGCCGCCGCGATCTCCCCCAGCGTCACCGCGCTGCGCGAACAGCGCGACGCGATGGAGGCGCAGCTGCAATCCCTGCTCACCCGCCTCGGCCCGAACCACCCGGAAGTGCTCGCCTTGCAACGCGAACTGGCCGCCACCAGCCACGCGGTCGGCGCGGAAACCGGCCGGGTGCTGGCGGCCACGGGCGCCTCGGTCGCCGCCGCGCGCCAGCGCGTGGCTGGGGTGCAGGCGGATCTGGCGCGCGCGCGGGCCGGCATCGACGCGCACGCCACCGCGCAGATCCGCTTGCAGGCGATGGAGCGGGACGCGGATGTCTCGCGCGCGCTGCTCGTTTCCGTACTGCAGCGCTTGCAGGAAATCCGCCAGCAGGCGGCGGTGGAAGTGCCGGACGCGCACGAGGTCTCGCTCGCGCTGCCGCCCACCGCGCCCAGTTTCCCCCGCACCGCGCCCTTGATGGCGGCCGCGATCGGCTTCGGCGCGCTGTTCGGCCTGTTCGCGGTCTATCTGCTGGAGCTGACGGACACCTCGCTGCCCGGCGGCGACGCGGTACGCACGGCGCTGCATCGCCCCTGCTTCGCGCTGATCCCGGAAGTGGGAAGCGCCGTGCTCGGCCGGCTGCGGGTGGAGGATTACGTCGCCCTGAAACCGATGTCCGCCTTCGCCGAGCAGGTGCGCGGCCTGCGCGCGGGCCTGTGGCTGGGCGCGGAACGTCCGCGTGCGGTGGCCATCACCGCGGCCCGCCCCGCCGAGGGCAAGACCACCGTCGCCGTCGCGCTGGGCCGATCCGCCGCGCTCAGCGGCGAGCGCGCGATCCTGCTCGATTGCGATCTGCGCCACCCGGCGCTGGCGCGCCTGTTCGGCACCGAGGGCGCGCCGGGGCTGGCCGATTATTTGCGCGAGGAGGCCACGCTGGAAGATGTCGTCAGGAAGGACCCGTTAACCAATCTGGCTTATGTCGGGGCCGGCGCGCCCGGCGCGGACGGGTTCGGCCTGTTCCTCTCGGACGCGATGGCCCGCCTGCTGCAACAACTGCGCGAGGAGTACGATCTGGTGCTGCTGGACACGCCGCCCGCGCTCGCCATGAGCGATACGCGGGTGATCGCCCAACTCGCGGATGCCACGGTGCTGTGCGCGCGCTGGCGCAAGACGCCGCGCGAAGTCGCCTGGGCCGCGATCGAGCTGCTGGAGGACGCGCAGGCCGCGGTCACCGGCGTCGCGCTGACGCGGGTGGACGCGCGCGGCCATGCCCGCTCCGGCTACGCGGATGCCGCGATGGTCGATCCGCGCGTCAACCGGTACGTGACGGAATGACCGCGGCGATCGCGACGGCGGAGGGACAGCGGTCCCGCTGGGGCGCGGCGCCGTCGGGCCTCGGCGCCTGGACGGGCTTTCCGGGGCGTGGCGGGACGATCCCGCGCGCGGCGCGCCTGGCGCCGGGATGGCTGGCGGGGGCGATGGCGCTGATCTGGCCGGCGTTGTGGAACGGCTATCCGCTGGTGTTTTCCGATACCGGAACGTATCTCTCCCAGGCGATCCAGCATTATCTCGGGTGGGACCGGCCGGCCTTCTACAGCCTGTTCCTGCTGTCGTTGCATTTCTGTATCACCACCTGGCCGGCGGTGCTGGCGCAAGGCCTGATCGCGACACTCATCATCGGGATCTGCGCGCGGATGACGGCGCCCGGGATTTCGGCGGTGCTGCTGGCGGCGCTGGCGGTGGCCTCGCCGTTGCCGTTCTTCGTCTCGCAGTTGATGCCCGATGTGTTCACCGGCCTGCTCGCGCTGGCGTTGCTCGTGCTGGTGGTGGCGCCGGAGCGTCTCGGGCGGTGGGAACAGCGCGGCCTGGTGGCGTTCGCGGCCTTCGCGTTTGCCGCCCATCTGTCGAACCTGCCGATCGGCGTGGGGCTGGTCGCGGCCCTGCTGGCGTTGCGCCGCGTCCTGGGCGCGCGGGCGGCGCTGGGCTTCGCGGGCTGGCGACGCCTCATCGCCGCGCCGCTGCTGGCAATCATGGCGCTGATGGCGGCAAACCTGGCCGGGCATGGCCGGGCCTCGATCGCGCCCTACGGCAACGTGTTCCTGCTGACCCGGGTGATCTACGACGGCCCCGGCCTCGATGCCCTGCGCGCGGATTGTCCGCGCCCCGGTTGGCGCCTGTGCCGCCTGGTGGCGCAATTTCCCGCCAGCGCGGACCGGTTCCTGTGGTCCGCGGACGGTCCGGTGGTGCGGGCCGGCGGGGCCAAGCTGGTCAGCCGGGAGGCCGGCGCCATCATCCTCGCCGCCGTGCGGGCCGAGCCGTTGCGAGAGGTCGGCGCGATGCTCCGCAACACCGTGCGGCAGTTGGCGATGTTTCGTACCGGCGCCGGCCTGCATCCCTGGCCCGGCACCGTCACGCCCTGGATCGACCGCGATTTCCCGCGCTTCGAGCAACGCGATTATGCCGCCTCCCGCCAGACACGGGGCCTCCCGGTCCTGCCCGCCGGGCTTGCCTGGCTGCATGAAGCGATCGCGCTCGGGGCGATCGCCGCCTGCCTGCTGCTGCTGCCCGGCGCGCTGCGCCGCCGGAAGCTCGGCGCCGGGGTGATCGTGACCATGCTGCTCACCTTGCTGCTGAACGCGGCGGTGACCGGGGCGCTGTCGGGTCCGCATGACCGCTATCAGAGCCGGGTGATGTGGCTGCCGCTGCTCGCCGCCGTGCTGGCGGGGGCCGAGGCGGCCGCGTCGCGCGCCCGGCCGGCCGGCAGAGCGACGATCGCGGCGGAATGAAGCCAGGCGCCGCCCCGGCCGCGATCTTCTGGTCGGCGGCCGAGGCGGCGGGCGCGGCCGGCCTCGCCTTCGTCTCCGCCTTCGTCATCGCCCGCGCGGTGGGGCCGGCGGCGCTCGGCATCGGCACCGCCGCCGTCTCGGTGCATGTCCTGCTCTGGGTGGGCGTGAATGCGCTGTTCGCGGACGCGATCGTGCAGCGTGCCGCCCTGACCGACGATGACGCCGCCGAGGCGTTCTGGGCCTCGGTCGGCGTCGGCGTGCTGGCGGCCGGCGCGATGGCGGCGGCGGGCTGGCCGCTCGCCGCCGCGTTCGGCGACCCGCGGCTGCGAACGATGGCGCTGATCCTGGCGCTGCCCCTGCCGCTGGTCGGCGCCGGCGGCGCGGTGCAGGGACGGCTCACCCGCGCCCGACACTACCGGCTGCTCGCGTTCCGCGTGCTGCTGGGCCAGGGATTCGGCACCATCGTCGGCTGCGCGGCGGCGTTCGCCAGGGCCGGCGCCTGGGCGGTGGTGGCGCAACAAGCCACCGGCGCGGCGGCCGGGGCAGCGGTTTTGCTGATCGGCGCGCGCTGGCTGCCCGCGCCGCGCTGGCCGGGCGCCGCCACGCGCGGCCTGCTGGCCGTCGGCACGCCCCTGGCGGCCAGCACCCTGGTCCTGCACGGCCGCTATCGCGCCTTCCTCCTGCTGCTCGGCGGCGCGGCGGGCCCGCGCATCCTGGGCGAGGTGCACATGGCGTTCCGGCTGGTCGATGCGCTGCGCGAACTCGCCTCCACCGCGCTGTGGCGCTGGCTGCTGCCGCGCTTCTCGGAATTGCAACACGACGCGGCCGGCTTGCGCGCGGCGATGGCGCGGGCCGGGCGCCATGCCGGATGGGCGCTGTTCCCGCTTTGCGCGGGGCTCGCGCTGGCCCTGGGGCCGGCGACCCGGCTGCTGCTGGGGTCGGAATGGGCCGGAGCCGCGACCGCCGCGCTCCCGCTGGTGGGGCTGGCCGCCTGGCAGTTCCTGGCTTTCCCGGTGGGCGCGGCGACGGTGGCGCGCGGCGCGCCGGGGATCGCGCTGCGGGCGAACCTCGCAAGCCTGCTGCTGCTGACCGCGGCGGTCCTCGCGCTGCGCCCGGGCGGGGCGCTGCGCCCGGGCGGGGCGCTGGCGGCGGTCGGCATCTGGGTGGCCGCGCAACTGCTGGTGGCGCCCTACGCGCTCATCGCCAGCGCGCGGGTTCTGGGATGCGGGGTGGCCGCGCTGCTCCGTCCGGGCCTTCCGGCCGCGGCGGTGGCGATGGCCGCATGGAGCACGGCGATGGCGGTGTCGTGGCGCGGCGGCGCGGCGGCGCAATGGGCGGTCCGCGAACTGACGATGGGCGCGATCTTCGCCGCGGGCGCGGCGGTCTGGCACGCGCGGCCGGCCTGGGCGGGCCGGCCGAACGGGATCGCCCCGATCGACCCCAGACCACGACCCGCCATACCTGCCCCGAGTCGAGCGCGCTTGACTTCCCCCGGCCGCCGGTTCTGATCGCGCATCGCCTTACTCCCGGAGTGGATCGGATGCCGAAGCCCGCCGCGGCGCTTGCCCGCGCCTTGTCCGTGCGTGCCTTGCCCGTGGTCGCGCTGCCCATGCTCGCCCTGCTCGGCGGGTGCGCGATGGGACCGAATTTCCACGCGCCCGGCTGGGCCTCCCCCACGTCCTGGTTCTCCGGCGGCGCCGCCCCCAGCGCCGCCGTGCCCAGCACCCCGGTGGTGGCCCCGGTCGATGTCGCCTGGTGGTCGCTGTTCGACGACCCGATCCTGACCAAGCTCGAAAACCAGGTCGCGGCCGACAACCTCGATGTCCGCACCGCGACCGTGCGGCTCGCCGAATCGCGCGACCAACTCGGCATCACCGGCGCCGCCCGCTATCCCGTGTTCAACGCCAACGGCACCTACCAGCGCCAGAAAGCGAGCAATGTCGGCCAGCTCTCGCCAATCGGCGCGTTGGCGGCCGGCGGCTCCGGTGGCACCGGCACGGTCGCCGGCGGGCCGACCACACCGGTGAATTTCAAGCCCTTCGACATCTACCAATACGGCTTCGACGCGGTCTGGGAACCCGATATCTGGGGCAAGGTCCGCCGCGAGATGGAAGCCGCCGGCGCCACCGTCCACGCCTCGGCCGAATCCCGCCGCGGCGTGCTGCTGACCGCGCTTGCCGAAGTCGCGCGCGACTACATCGCGCTGCGCGGCACCGAGGAACAGCTTCGCATCGCGCGCGAAAACGTGCGCACCGAGCGCGATGGCCTGAAGCTCACCCAGGACCAGGCCGCCGCCGGCGTGACCACCGATCTCGACGTGGCCAACGCCTCCGCCCAGTTGCGTCTCACCACCGCCCAGATCCCCACCCTGAAGCAGACCGAGCGGTCGGAGATGAACGCGCTCGCCCTGCTGCTCGGCCGCCCGCCCGGCGCGCTCGAAACCGAGCTTGCGGTTCCCCGCCCCGTCCCGCCGGTGCCGCCGCGCATCCCCGTGGGCTTCCCCTCGCAACTCCTGCTGCGCCGGCCCGATATCCGCGAGGCGGTGGAGAAGCTGCACGCCACCACCGCCCAGATCGGTGTCGCGGAGGCCGATTTCTATCCCTCCGTCACCCTGTCCGCGAGCTTCGGCTTCCAGGCGCTGCAGTTCGGCAATCTGTGGAAGTGGAACGCGCGCC
>JAKAZN010000136.1 GCA_021815835.1 Pseudomonadota bacterium | reverse complement strand
CCCCGGTGAACACCGTGGCCGCGATCGGCGTCCGCTGCAGATTGGTGGTGCGCTTCTCGGCGGTGACGATCACCTCGGTGAGGATCTCGGGCGAGTGCTCGGAGCGGCCGGCGGGCGCCGCGGCGGTCGCGGAGCCGTCGGCCGGGCGGCTCTCCGACGCGCGCTCCCGGGAGCCGACCGTCGTCGATTTAGCCGGCGATGCCGCCGCCTCGGCGGAGGCGGCGCCGCCCAAGACGAGCGCGACGCTGACGAATGCTGCGATCTTCATCGGAACCCCCCTGATTATCTGTTACCACCCGATGATGCCGTGGGCGAAGACTCTCAGCTCGCCGGCCGGTTGTCAAGTTCACTATCATAGATGATAATGACACTGCGCTTTCGGGTTTGCGGCGAATTTTGCTGTTCTGTCGCGGTCCTTCCATGGTTATTTCATGACAAGTAGAATTAACAATCAGATCCTGTATGCACTCCATGCCGTGCGCGCGCGCGGCGACCTGACGCCGCCGCGGCGATCCCCGACCGATGGCCGCTCCCGAGCCCGCCGCGCCGGGTGACCGGACCGGTCAGGCGGGAGCCTCCCGGCGGGCCGCCCCGGGGCCCCGCGCCGGGACCGCCCTCGCGGTCCTCTGCGGCGTCTATGTCCTGAATTTTCTCGACCGATCGCTCCTCGCCATCCTGGCCAAGCCCATCGAGGACTCCCTGCATATCTCGGATGGGCAGCTCGGGCTCATCGGCGGCCTTTATTTCGCGGTCTTCTACTGTTTCATCGCCATCCCGATCGGTTGGCTGGCGGACAGGACCAACAGGGTCAACGTCCTGTCGGTGGCCTGCGCGATCTGGAGCGCCGCGACCGCCTGGTGCGGCCTGGCGACCGGCTATTCGCAGCTCGTCATCGCGCGCATGGCGGTGGGCGTCGGGGAGGCGGGCGGCGTTCCACCCTCCTATTCCCTCATCACCGACCTCTTCCCGCCCGGCCGGCGGGGCAAGGCGCTCGGCATCTACAATATCGGGCCACCGATCGGCGCGGCGCTGGGCATTGCCTTCGGGGCCGCCATCGCCGCGAGGTACAACTGGCGGGACGCGTTCATTGCCGTGGGAGGCGCTGGAGTCCTGGCGGCGCTCGCGGCCCGGCTGCTGCTGCGCGAGCCGCCACGCGGCGGTCTCGACGATGAGCCCGGCGGCGCGGCGAGCCCGTCGGGGTTTCGGGAGACCCTTGCGATGTTCTTCTCGCGCCCCACGCTCCTGCTGGCCGCCCTCGGGAGCGGCGCGACGCAGTTCGTCACCTATGGAACGTTGAATTTCACCAGCCTCTTCCTCATGCGGGAGAAGGGCATGACGCTGGATGAGATCGCCATCTGGTACGCGCTCCTCGTCGGCATCGTGATGAGCGGGGGCATGCTGATCTCCGGGCGAGTCATCGACCGGCTCACTCGGCGATCGAAGGCCGCCTACGCGCTCGTGCCCGCCGCGTCACTGGCACTGGCGATCCCCTTCTACCTGGCGTTCGTGTGGGCGCCGACCTGGCCGCTTGCATTGGTCTTCCTCACCGGGCCGGCGTTCCTGAACTTCTTCTACCTGTCCTCGTCGGTCGCGCTGGTTCAGGAGGAGGTGCGGCCCGATCAGCGCGTGATGTCGGGCGCGCTGTTGCTTCTGATCATGAACTTCATCGGCCTGGGCTTCGGGCCGACCTATGTGGGTGCCGCGAGCGACTTCTTCCACGCCGCCCATCCCGAGCATTCCCTGCAGATCGCCCTATACTCGCTGACGCCGTTCTACGGCGTCGCGATTCTGATCTTCCTCGCGCTGGCGCGCGTCCTCAGACGCGAGAGCCGCACAACTGGAGTCAATGCCCGATGAGCCGATTCAAGGTTCCAGCCGTCCTGGCCGGTCTCGCCGCGTGCCTCCTCGTCACCGCGCAGTCCCATGCGACGGGCACCCCCGCCTCGCGGGCACTGGCCCAAGCCGAGCTCGGCGCCATGGCCGACCCGCCCGCCGGCAGGATGCAAGGACTGATGGAGGGCAATCTGCGGGTCTTCATGGGCATCCCGTACGCCCAGCCGCCGGTCGGGGCGTTGCGCTGGAGGCCGCCCGAGCCGCTGCCCCGCTGGCACGGCGTGCGGCATGCCACCGCGTTCGGGCCCGCCTGTTTCCAGCCCGACAACACGCTCGCGAGCGTCTACGTCGAGGAGCCAATGCCCATGAGCGAGGACTGCCTGACGCTCAACATCTGGGCGCCCGCCGATGCGCGCCAGGCTCCCGTCTTCTTCTGGATCTATGGCGGCGCGCTTTGGGGCGGCGCCAGCCGCGATCCGCTCTATGACGGCGCCCGTCTCGCCGAGCACGGTGTCATCGTGGTCTCCATCAACTATCGCCTCGGCGCGCTCGGCTGGCTGGCCCTGCCGCAATTGAGCGCCGAATCACCCGAGCACATCTCCGGCAACTACGGACTGCTCGATCAGATCGCGGCGCTGAAATGGGTGCGGCGCAATATCGCAAGCTTCGGCGGTGACCCCGGCGACGTCACCATCGCCGGCGAGTCCGCCGGTGCCCTGAGTGTCATGTATCTGATGGTCTCGCCGGAAGCCCGCGGCCTCTTTGCCAAGGCCATTGCGGAGAGCGGCTACCTGGTCTCCATGCCCTCGTTGCGGCGGAACAGATACGGCATGCCCGCCGCCGAGCAGAGCGGCCTGCAGCTCGCCGCCGCGCTCCACGCGCCGAGCATCGCCGCCCTGCGGTCCATGGATCCGAGGAAGCTGACGGATGCCGCGGCGGCCGCCCATTTCTGGCCATGGGGCGTCGTCGACGGCCACGTGCTGCCGGAGCAGATGATCACCGCCTTCGACAAGGGTGATCAGGCGCACGTCCCGATCCTCGCCGGTTTCAACAGCGGTGAGATCCGCTCCCTGATGTATCTCGCCCCGCCCGCGCCGGCGAGCGCGGCGGACTACCGCAGGATCATCCGGGAGCGCTACGGGCGCTTTGCCGGGGAGTTTCTGCGGCTCTATCCGGCCAACGACATGGAGGCGAGCATTCTGGCGGCCACGCGCGACGGGCTCTACGGCTGGACGGCGATGCGCCTCGTCAGGGAGCAGAACGCGCTCGGTCTGCCTTCCTATCTTTATTTCTTCGACCACGGTTACCCGGCCGCCGACGAGGCCCACCTGCGTGGATTTCACGCCAGTGAGCTCCCGTATGTCTTCGGCACGCTCGACGGGACGCCGCCGCTGTGGCCGAAGAACCCTGCCACAGCGCAAGAGGAGGCGCTGTCCGAGGCGATGCTCGATTACTGGACCAGCTTCGCCCGCAGCGGCCGCCCGCAGGCGGCGGATGCCCCGGATTGGCCGGCGTTCGGCGCCACGGGCGCGTACATGGACTTCACGGACGCGCCGCATCCGCGCACACACCTCATGCCGGGCGTGTACCGGCTCAACGAAGACGTGGTCTGCCGGCGCGTCGCGGCCGGGAACCTCCCGTGGAACTGGAATGTGGGCATCGGCTCGCCGAAGCTGCCGCCGAAGTCCGCTCGCTGTCGATGAGCCCGCGCACGAGCGCGAAGGCGGGAGGAGGACGATGAGCAGAAGACGGGAGATTGCATTCACGATCGCGATCTCGTTCGCCTGGCTGACCGCGATGGCGGCGCCATCCGCGCCCAGACCCGTCGTGACGATCGCGCAAGGCGCGTTGGCCGGGCGCACTGACGCGCAGGGCGTGCGCTCCTTCAAGGGAATTCCCTACGCGCAGCCGCCCGTGGGCCGCCTGCGATGGCGACCGCCCGTCGCGGCACGCGGTTGGAAGGGCGTACGCGACGCGGGACATTTCGGCGCCAGCTGCATCCAGCCGCCCTGGCCCGCCAACAGCATCTACGACGACCGTATCCCGAACTTCAGTGAGGACTGTCTCTTCCTCAATGTCTGGGCGCCGGCGCACGCCCGCAAGGCACCCGTCATCGTGTGGATCTACGGCGGCGGGTACGTCTTCGGCAGTACGTGGGAGCCCTATTACGACGGCCGTAACTTCGCGGCGCACGGCGTCGTATTCGTGTCGATGAATTACCGCCTCGGCGCGCTCGGCTGGCTCGCTTTGCCGGCGCTGAGCGCGGAATCCCCGCACGGCGTGTCCGGAAACTACGGCCTGCTGGACCAGATCGCGGCGCTCAAATGGGTCAAGCGGAACGTCGCCGCCTTCGGCGGCGACCCCGACAACGTCACCATCATGGGCGAGTCGTCGGGCGGGGTGAGCGTCAGCTACCTGCTCGCAAGTCCGCTGGCGCGCGGGCTCTTCGCCAAGGCGATCGGCGAAAGCCTCGGCATCGCCTCGGTGCCCGAATTGAAGAAGGCGGACCACGGATTGCCCGCGGCCGAAGCGATCGGCACCCGGATCGCAAAGGATCTGCACACCACCAGTCTCGCGGGGCTGCGCGCGATGGAGGCCACGAAGCTGAACGACGCGGCGCTCGAGGCGGGATACGACCCCGCCGGCACCGTCGACGGCTGGGCATTGCCGCGCCAGGTCGTCGACATTCTCGACCTCAAGGAAGAGGCGCGTGTGCCGGTCCTGATGGGATTCAACGCCGGAGAGATTCAGACCCTGCCCGGCTTCCTGCCGCCCCTGCCGTCCTCGAGCGCCGTGTACGCAAGGAAGATCCGCGCGCGCTACGGCGATCTTGCGCCCGAGTTCCTGCGGCTATATCCGCCGGCGGACGTACGGACCAGCATGATGGACGCAGAGCGTGACGCCATCTTCGCCTGGGCCGCCGAAAGGATCGTGCGCGACGAAGCGGCGTTGGGCGAGCCTTCCTATCTCTATTTCTTCGATCATGGCTACCCGGCGGCGCGCGCCGAGGGGCTGCGCGCCTTCCATGCCAGCGAGATTCCCTATGTCTTCGGTCGCATCGGACCCAACGCGCCGCATCTGGCGAACTGGCCCCGCGCTCAGGGTCCCGCCGAAGAAGCGCTGTCGCGGGCGATGATCTCGTACTGGACTTCGTTTGCGCGCACGGGCATTCCCAAAGCCGCGGGCGACCCGAACTGGCCCCCCTTCGCGCCCCATGAGAGTTACATGCGCTTCGCGGCGAAGCCCGAAGTCGCAACCAGGCTGATGCCCGGCATGTACAAGCTGACCGAGGAGGTGGTGCGGAGAAGGCGCAGAGCCGGCGACCAACAGTGGGGCACCAATATCGGAGTCGCTGCGCCCGTTCTGCCGCCCCCGCGATAGGAGCGTACGAGGCTCGCGGCGCCGCCAGCCGCCGCCCGTTCCCGCGTCCGCTCAGCGGCCACCCTTCCTCCGGGCCGCCGCCTTCTTGCCGGGCGACCCGGACCTGCCGCACAGCGCGATGAAGCCGGCCGCCATGAAGGTCGCCAGACGCTCCTTGACAGCCTCGTAGTCCTCCGACTCGCAAACACCGTTCGACAGGCGATCGATGCGGCCCGTGCGGCCGAGCACGTGCATGAACGCGCCGGACATGAAATCGTAGCCCCAGAAGATGTCCGCCTCCGAACAGTCGGGCAGCGCCTTCCTGAGGATGCCGATCAGCTTCAGCACCAATGGGTCGAAGTGCAGGTCCATCATCGCGGCTCCCTCCGCGGAATTGCTCACCTGCGAAGCGAATGCGGCGGCGTTGCGCCAGCCTTCGCCGCCGCTGATATACAGATCGAGATCGGTGTCCAGGAATGCGCGCAATGCGCCTTCAACGGTCGGCGCGCCGTCGCACTCGCGCTCGTAGCGGTTCAGAGCATCCAGTCTCCGGCTGCTGCTCGTTCCCGCCCGCCGCGCGAACACCGCCTCGAAGAGCCGCCGCTTGTCGGTGAAATAGTAGTGCATCAGGGTGGTGTGCACACCGACCTTCTGCGCCACATCGCCCAGCGTCACCCCATTCAGTCCGTGTTTGGAGAATAAATACTCGGCGGCGTCCAGCAATCGCTCGAGGGTCGCGGCACGCTGCTCCGCCCTGGTGAGAGGCTTCCGCTTGCCCGTGGGATGACTTGCCATCTACGCACCCTTTCACAAGAAATGGAGTTCCGAAAGATTAGCATTAAATACCGTAAGACCAGTCGG
>JAKAZN010000135.1 GCA_021815835.1 Pseudomonadota bacterium | reverse complement strand
CTCCATCCACTGCCCGAAGAATGCCGAGACGGTGGGGATGTTCAACGCCGCCCGTTTTGCGCGGATGAAGCGCGGCGCGGGGATCGTCAACACCGCGCGCGGCGGGATCATCGATGAGAACGCGCTCGCCGCGGCGCTGCGGTCGGGGCATATCTCGGGCGCCGGGCTTGACGTGTTCGCCGACGAACCCACGCCCACCGACAACCCGCTGCTCGCGCTGCCGCAAGTGATCTCGTCGCCGCACATGGCCGGCGTGACCGTGGAATCAATGGCGGGGATGGCGCGGGTGACGGCGGAGAACATCCTCTCGGTGCTGGACGGACACCCGATCCGTGCCCATGCGGTGAACCCCGAGGTGTTCGACTGAGCGCGCGGTCCGCATGAGCCGTACCGCTGCCCGGCTGGTCGCTCGGTTCCTGGACGCGGTGAACGCCGTGCAGCCGCATCGCCAGCGTGGCAAGACCATCGCCAACCTGGCCGCGGAGCTGGAGCGGCGCGGCACGGTCGTGGTGCCGACTGCGCGCGGGAGCTTGCGTTTCCTCGGCCATCGCGGCCGGCACGTCGCCGGCGCGCTCGCGGATTTCTTCGGCGACGAACCCGAAACCCTGGCCTGGGTCGATGCGATGACGCCGGGCGAGGTGCTGTGGGATATCGGCGCGTCCTTCGGCCAATTCGCGCTCTATGCGGCGCAGCGCGGCGTTCGGGTGATCGCGTTCGAGCCGAAGGCCACCAGCTTCGCGCTGCTGGTGGAGCACGTAGCGCTGAATGGGCTGGGGGAGTCCGTGACGCCGCTGCCGATCGCGCTGTCGGATCGGTCGGGACTGACCGCGCTGACGCTTTCCAGCATGGAGGCCGGCGCGGCGATGAATGCACTCGCCGGCAGCGCCGACCAGTGGGGCCGCGCGGCGACGGGGTTTTCCCAGAAGGTGCAGGCGATGCGCATGGACGATGCGGTCGCGGTGCTCGGGCTGCCGCCGCCCGATCACGTGAAGCTGGATGTGGACGGGGCGGAGGCATGGATCCTGCGCGGCGGGCCGGAAACCCTGCGCGGCACGCGCTCGGTGCTGGTGGAGGTGGAGGGCGCGCAGGCCGATGCGGCGGCAACCACGCTGGAGCCGCTGCTGGCCGCTTCGGGGCTGACCGAGGACCGGGCGATGCGCGATCAGGGATCGCGGCGCAACCGGCTGTTCCGGCGGGCGGACGCGGCGGGATCGACAGCGCCGGCCGAACCGGGGAAGACTGCGCCGCGCTGACACACGGAGGTCTTCGACCGATGCCGCAACCGGACCATGTCTCCCGCCTCGGCGTGCCCGATCCCGCCGGGCTGGATGAGGACCTGCAGGCGATCTGGCGCAAATGCGTGGAAAAGCTGGGCTTCGTGCCCAACGTGTTCGGCGCCTACAGTCTCAAGCCCCAGCGGCTGCGCCATTTCATGGCGATGTACAACGAGATCATGCTGGCGCCCTCCGGCCTGTCCAAGCTGGAACGCGAGATGGTGGCGGTGGTCGTCTCGTCGGCGAATCGTTGCTACTACTGCCTGGTCGCGCACGGCGCGGCGGTGCGCCAGCTTTCCGGCGATCCCGAGCTGGGCGAGATGATGGCGCTGAACTATCGCGTGGCGCAGCTCGATCCGCGCCAGCGCGGGATGCTGGATTTCGCCTGGAAGATGACCACCACGCCCTGGCTGATCGAGGAAGCGGACCGCGACGGCCTGCGCGCGCTGGGGCTGAACGCGAACGATCTGTTCGACCTGGCCGAGACGGTGGCGTTCTTCAACCTGTCGAACCGGATGGCCTCGGCGACCGACATGATGCCGAACCGGGAATATCACCGCGCGGCGCGGGGCTGAGCCGCGATCCGGCACCCCCTGGCCGCGCTATCGCGCGCGGCGCAGCCGCTTCGCGTTGGCGCGGGCGCGGGTGACGAAGGGTGCCAGCACCGCGGCCCCGTCCTGCCCGGTCGCGAGCGCGACCATCGAGAGCTGCATCGCGGTCGCCTTTTCCGCGACCATGCGGCTATATTCCGCGACGGTGCAGCTTCCCTCGGCCATCATCACGGTGCGGTGCAGGATCGTTTCCCAGGATGCGGCCGTCAGTCGGGCCATCATCAGGGGAAAGGCATAGGGCATGGGTCCGTAGGTTTTTTGCATACCCGATCACATGAGGGCGCCAGGCTCCGCCGACAAGTGCCAGGCGGGGGGATCGGCGCGCGATCGGCGGTCGAGCCTGACGTCCGGCAGGGCCTTGCCGGCGGTGGGCTCGGTGGCGACCCACCGCTACGGCGCGCTGTCCTGGCGTCCGTTCAATGCCTGCCACACCGCCTCCGCCGTGGCCGGCATGTCGAGCGCCATCACGCCGCGCGGGGCGAGCGCGTCCAGCACCGCGTGCATCACCGTCTGCGGCCCGATCATCGCGCCGGCCTGGCCGCTGCCCTTCACGCCCAGCGGATTGGCGGTGCTGGGCGTCTGTCGCAACGTCACCATCAGATCGGGCAGGTCGGAAGCGCGCGCCAGCGCGTAGTCCATCAGGCTGCCGGACAGCAATTGTCCCGATTCCGGATCGTACACCGTGCGCTCCCACAGCGCCTGGCCGATCCCTTGGGCGAGCCCGCCCTGCACCTGGCCCGCGGTGATCGTGGGATCGAGCAGGGTGCCGAAATCGTCGAACGCCCGATAACGTTCCAGGCTCACCGCGCCGGTTTCGGAATCGATCTCCACCTCCGCGACGTGGCAGCCGGCGGGGAAGCTGAAGCGGTCGCAGATATTCTCCGCCCGCGTATCGAGCGATCCGGACCGGTCGGGATCGGCCGCGATCGTGGCCAGGGTCACGGCGCGGCCGTCCGGGGCGCGGAAGGCGCCGTCCACGTAGGAAAGCGCGTCCGCGCGCGCTTGCAGCAGCCGCGCCGCCATCGGCCGGGCCTTCGCCAGCAGCGCCTCGATCGCGCGCAGCATCGCGGTGCCGCCCATGTGCATGGACCGCGCGCCGCCATGCCCGCCGCCGGTCGCAACCAGCGCGGTATCGCCCTGCACGTAACGAAAGCCGCTTTCCGGCAGGCCCAGCCGCGTAGCGGCGAGGCGGACATAGGCGGTCTCGTGGCCCATCCCGGTCGATTGCGTGCCGACCACCAGGGCGATGGTTCCGTCCGCATCGAACCGCAGCTCCGCCGCCTCGTTCGGCTGCCCGCGAGACGTTTCCAGGTAACACGCCACGCCTTGGCCGCGCAGCCGCCCACGCGAGGCCGCCTCGGCCTTGCGCGCGACCAGGCCGGCGCGATCGGCGGCGCGCTCGGCCGCGTCCAGCAGCGCCACGAAATCGCCGCTGTCGATCTCGGTGCCCAGCGCGTTCCGATACGGGAACGACGCGATCAGGTTGGCCCGCCGCAGCGCGAACGGATCCCAACCGCCGGCGCGCGCGGCGGCCTCGATCAGCCGTTCGGTCAGGTAGTTCGCCTCCGGCTTGCCGGCGCCGCGATAGGCGTCGATCGGCACCGTGTTCGTCAGCACGCCGCGCACGTCCATGAACGCGGCCGGGATCGCATACGGCCCGCCCATGGCGGTCGCCGGCGCGTTGGTTCCGGTGCCCGGGCCGAAGCCCGCGACATGGGCGCCGAGCGGGGCGATCGTTTCGACCTCCAGCGCCAGGAACCGCCCGTCCGCGTCCAACGCCAGGCGCGCATGGGTCAGGTTGTCGCGGCCCTGCGCGGTGGAGACGAAATCCTCGCCCCGGTCGGCGATCCATTTCACCGCCCGGTCCAGGCGGCGCGCCGCCCACAGAAGCGCCACGTATTCGGGATAGGCGGCGTTCTTCACCCCGAACCCGCCGCCCACTTCCGGCGCGCGCACCCGGACCCGCTCCGGCGGCAGGTGGAAAATCCCCGCCAGCGCGTCGCGGATGCCGTGCACCGACGCGCCGCTGACGATCAGCTCCAGCCCGTCGCCGGCGGGAAGGCCGCCAACGGGGAGGCCAATCGCCCCGCGCGGCTCGATCGGCGCCACGATCAGGCGCGGGTTCACGAGATCGAGGCTGACAGTGAGGGCGGCGGCCGCGAAGCCGCGCGCGACCGCGGCCGCGTCGCCGCGCTGGAAGCGGTAGGCGAGGTTGCCGGGGGCTTCGTCGTGCAGGACCGGCGCGCCCGGGGCGAGGGCCGCGCGCGGATCGACCACCGCCGACAGCGGTTCGTAGGCTACCCGCACCAGTTCGGCCGCGTCGCGCGCGGCGGATAAGCTCGCGGCGACCACGAACGCCACCGCTTCGCCCACATGGCGCACGCGCGCGGCGGGCAGCGCCGGACGGGGCGGCACGATCAGCGGGGCCAGCGAGGCGATCTGCGCGGTGCAGGGCAGGGGGCCGAGCCCGTCCGCCGCCAGGTCCGCGGCGGCGAACACCCCGGCCACGCCGGGGGCCGCGCGCGCGGCGGCGGCGTCGATGGCGCGGATGGCGGCATGGGCGTGCGGGGAGCGGACGAAGACCGCGTGCAGGACGCCGGGGATAATAAGGTCGTCCACATAGCGCGCGGCGCCGGTGAGCAGGCGCGCATCCTCGCGGCGGTGGAATGGCGGCCCGGGGGGCATGGGGCGAGTGTGTCCGTCCGGTCCGACGCGCGTCAAGCGCGAAACGGGGCGGTTGACGGCCCCGGGCGGGGCGCCCTATGTGCGGGCTTGCGATGGATGGCGGCGTAGCTCAGCGGTAGAGCAGGGGAATCATAATCCCTTGGTCGGTGGTTCAAATCCGCCCGCCGCTACCATCCCCGGCCCATCGGCCGAGCGACCCTGCCCGCGCTCCGACCACGCCGCCTATCCCGAATACGAGGCAGGCTGCCGGAATGCCATTCCATTCGCACCATCCGCGCGCATCCTCCTGCATCTGCGCCGATTCTTTCTTCTGCTGGTCTTTCTTCTGCTGGCACCATGATCGATCGGGCTTGCGAGGCGAGCGCATAATCCGGATTGCACGGGGAAGGGCGGGGAGGGGGGAGGAATGCGGCCCGGCGGAACCGCGCGCGTGTCGGACCTGATGCGCGGCAGGATCACCCTGTTCGGCCGCGATACGCTGGTGAACATGGTGGCGGCATTCGGTCGGCACGTGGCGGAAACGGCATCGCGGTCGGCCTCCCCGTATGCCCAACGTCCCCCGTTCAATCCACGAACACCACCGTCTTTCCCCCGTTGACGATCACCCGGTCCTCCAGGAAATACCGCAGCGCGCGCGCCAGCACCCGCCGCTCGATATCGCGTCCCTTGCGGACCAGGTCCTCCGGCGTGTCGTGGTGGCTGATCCGTTCCACGTCCTGTTCGACGATCGGGCCTTCGTCCAGATCGTCGGTCACCAGATGCGCCGTCGCCCCGATCAGCTTCACCCCGCGCGCATGCGCCTGGTGGTATGGCCGCGCGCCCTTGAAGCCGGGCAGGAACGAATGATGGATGTTGATGCAGCGCCCGGCGAGGCTGGCCGCCAGCGCCGGCGACAGCACCTGCATGTAGCGCGCCAGCACCACCACCTCGGTCCCGGTCGCGGCGATCAGCGCGGTCAGCGCCGCCTCCTGCGCCGCCTTGTTCGCCTTGTCCACCGGCAGATAATGGAACGCCACGCCGTCCAGATCGACATGGGCGTAGGTTTCGCGCGGATGATTGGCGACCACGGCGGTCAGCGCCATCGGAATTTCGCCGATGCGCCAGCGATACAACAGATCCACCAGGCAGTGGTCGAATTTCGACACCAGGATCATCACCCGCCGCTTCTCGCCCTGCGGGCGGAGCCGCCATGCCATGCCGAACGGCGCGGCGACGGCCTCCAGCGCGGCCTCCAACCCCGCGCGATCGGTGCCCTCCGGCGCCACGTCGAACACGACGCGCATGAAGAACCGGCCGGTTTCCGAATCGTCGAATTGCCGCGCGTCGCGGATATCGCCGCCCAGTTCGAACAGGCGCGTGGTCACCGCCGCGACGATGCCGGGACGGTTGCGGCAGGAGAGCGTGAGCACATAGGGATCGCGGGGCATCGGGGGCTCCGGCTCGGGGGCGGGGGGGATCGTGCCACCGGACGCGGGGGGCGATCTCCGAAATGGCGTCCCGTA
>JAKAZN010000134.1 GCA_021815835.1 Pseudomonadota bacterium | reverse complement strand
AGATCGGGCAGGCGCAGCACGGCGCCATGGTTCTCCGCGATATAGCCGCGCGCGGTGCCGTCCGCGGGATCGGCGCGGAATCGCACGCCGCGCGGAATGACCGCGATATGGCCCGGCGCGACGGTGATGCGGCCAAGCTCGGTCGCAAGCGCGAGCCGGCCTTGTTGCGGCACGATCAGAAACTCCCCGTCCGCATTCCAGAACACCCGCCGCATCGGCCGGTTGGCGGTGTAGAGATGGACGGAAACACCGGCGAGCGGAGCCTCGGCCGCGGCGGCGATGGTGAACAGGCCGGCAACGAAATCCGTGGCCGCGTCCGGGATCGGCAGCGGATCCCAGCGCAGCCGGTTCGGCGTCGCCTCGGCGAGCGGGGCGGCGAGCGCGAAGTTTTCGATCCGGCGATACGCGGGATGGCGCGCCGAGGGGCGGATCCGATACAGCCAGGTCCGCCGCGCCTCCCGCCGCGGCACGGTGAAGGGCGTGCCGGAAATCTGCTCGGTATAAAGCCCCAGCGGCGGACGCTGGGGCGAGTTCTGGCCCTGCGGCAGCGCGCCCGGCAGCGCCTCGGTGGCGAATTCATTGCCGAATCCGGTCAGCATGGGATGGTCCTTCATGTGAGCCTCGCTGGAGCCGAGAGGAAACCGCGGAACCGCGCCCGCATCCCGCGCACCGGCGGGGCGGACAGATCGTAGCGCGGGAAGCGCGCGAGGAAACGGCCGATCGCGATCCGCCCCTCCTGGCGCGCGAGGCTCAGCCCCGCGCATTGATGCACGCCGAAGCCGAACGCCAGGTGCCGGTTGGGCGCGCGCGCGAGGTCCAGCCGGTCGGGATCGGCGAAGACCGCCGGATCGCGGTTCGCGGCGCCGATGCAGAGCGTGACCGGCGTGCCGGCGGCCAGGCGTTGCCCGGCCAGTTCCGTTTCGGTGGTGGTGATCCGGTTGCCGAGCTGGTTGGAACTTTCGTAGCGGAGAAATTCTTCCACCGCGCTGCCGATCAGCCCCGGCTCCGCGGCCAGCCGCGCCCGCTCCCCGGGCCAGGCGGTGAGTGCCACCAATGCGTTGCCGATCAAATTGGTCGTCGTCTCATGCCCGGCATTCAGGATGAAGATGCAGTTATGCAGCAATTCCGGTTCCGAAAGACGATCCGCCCCCTCGCCGGCGATCAGCCGCGTCAGCACGTCCTGCGCGGGATCGCCGGGATGGCGGCGGCGTTCGGCCACCAGCCCGGTGAGATAGGCGAGAAAATCCGCTACCGCGCGGTTGCCCCGGGCATGTTGCCCGGGTGTGAGCGCGGGTTCCAGCGCACCCAGGATCGCGAGCGACCAGTCGCGCAAATTCGCGCGCTCGGCGCGCGGAATGGCGAGCAGATTGCCGATCACCTCCACCGGGATCGCGGCGGCGAAATCGCCGATCAGGTCGATCTCCCCGCGCGCCGCCGCCGCGTCGAGCAGCAAATCGACCAGCGCGACCAGGGCAGGCTCCATCGCCGCGATGGCGCGCTGCGTGAGCGCGCCCATGATGAGCCGGCGCACCCGGGAATGCAGCGGCGGATCGTTGAACACGAGACTGGTGGTGTGGTGGTCGAACAGCTTCGTGGCGCCGTATTTCGGCGCGAATTCGGCGCGCTTGTCGGAACTGTACGTCGCCGCGTCCCGATAGACCGCGACGCAATCGGCGTGGCGGGTCAGGAACACCGACCCGTCCGGCATCCTCCGCACCGGATCGGCCGCGCGCAACGCGCGATAGATGGGGTAGGGATCGGCATGGAAGCCCGGCGGCAGGTGCCGCAGATCGAAGCCGGCCGGATCGGGCGGGTCAGCCGGCATCCGGCTGGCGGTCCGGCGCGGCGGCGGCAAACGCCGGCAGGGCGAGCGCGGCGGCCTCGGCGCGCAGCAGACGCGGATAGGGATCGACCGGACATTTCATCCGCCGCGCATTGCCGAGCTGCGGGATCAGGCAGATCTCGGCAAGCCCCGGCCCAGTGCCGAAGCAGAACGGGCCGGGTGCGTCGGCGAGCATCGCCTCCAGCGCCGCCAGCCCCTCGGCGATCCAATGCGCATACCACGTATCCCGCGCCGCCTGATCCTGGCCCATCGCCGCGCCGAGATAGCGCAGCACCCGCAGGTTGTTCAGCGGATGGATCTCGCAGGCGATCGTCAGCGCGAAGGCGCGCACCCGCGCCCGCGCCAGAGGATCGCGCGGCAGCAAAGGTGGCGTGGGATGGGTCTCGTCGAGGTATTCGATGATCGCCAGCGACTGGGCGATCAGCGCACCGTCATCGGTCTCCAGGGTCGGCACCAGCGCGGTCGGGTTCCTCGCGCGATAGGCGGGGCGCAGGTGTTCGCCGCCCTCGCGCAGCAGGTGGATGAAATCGGGCGTCCAGGCCAGCCCCTTCAGCCCGAGCGCGATGCGCACCCGCCAGGCGGCCGAGGACCGGAAATAGGTGGAGAGCTTCATGGCGTGTCTCCGGCCGCGCGCGCAGCGGCGATCGTTTCGAGTACGGCGGATGGGTCAGCCAACCGCTCGGCCAGCAGCAGCACAAGCCGCGCGTCCAACCGGCGGGAGGCTTCGGCGGACAGATCGCGATGCGCCGCCACCAGCGCGGCGAAGACCGCATCGGGGTCCGGGGCGCCCGGGGTGGTGAGCGGGGAGCCGGCCGCGGTGCCGCCCGTCAGCGCGCGCGCGCGGGCCGCCGCGATCGCCGCTGGATCGAAACGATGCCAGCGCGCCGCCACGTGCTGATCCGGGCGGAACAGGATGGTATCCCCCGCGACGGCTGCATAGCGACGCGCGATCAGCCCGGCGCTGTCGTGCAAGGCACCGGCGATCGGCGCCGGTGCGACGAACAGGGTCGCGATCCCCTCGCAGCGGGCATCGTCGGGCGCGCCGAAGCGGAGCAGGACGAACCCGCCGAAGCGGGCGAGCTCGGCGAGCAGCCAGCCGGACCCCGCCGGCGCGTCGATCGCCGCCGCCCCGGGGGGCGCGCCGCCCGCCCAGGCCGCGTCATCGGCCGTGTTCAGCGGGCTGTCCCCCAGAATCGCCGGCCGCGAGAGCCGCCCCGAATTGACCATCGCGCGGGCGAATGCGTGCCGCGCGGCCAGCTCCAGCACCGCGTCCCGATAGCCCCGCGCGGCGTCCGATTTCGGCGTAATGAAATCGGTGGCGCGGGTGGAATGAAGGATGTTCTCGTCGTTGGCCGGAATGCGTTCGGCATCGTAGCTGTCGAGCAGCGTCTCCGGCGCCGTGCCGGTCAACACGGACGCCAGCTTCCAGCCGAGATTATCGGCGTCCTGCACGCCCGCGTTGCCGCCGCGCGCGCCGAACGGGCTCACCTGGTGCGCGGAATCGCCCAGGAAGAAGATTCGGCCATGCCGGAAGCGTTCCAGCCGGCGGCAGCGGAACGTATAGACGCTGGTCCATTCGAGCTCGAACGGCACTTCCGGCCCCAGCATCGCCGCGACGCGGGCGCGCACGCGCTCGGGGTCCTTCTCCTGCTCGGGATCGGCGTCCCAGCCGAGCTGGAAATCGATCCGCCAGACCCGGTCCGGCTGGCGATGCAGCAGCACCGACCCGCCGGGATGGAAGGGGGGCTCGAACCAGAAGCGGCGGATCGGCGGAAATTCCGCGTTCATCACGACATCGGCGATCAGGAAGCGGTCGCGGAACACCTGGCCCACGAAATCGAGGCCCAGCGCCGCCCGTATTGTGCTGCGCGCCCCATCGCAGGCGAGCAGCCAATCGGCGCGCAGCGTGTAGCCGCCCCCGCCCGCGGCGACATCCACCTCCACGCTGTCCGCGCGCGGCACGATCGCGCGCACCTGGTGCTTCCAGCGCAGCTCCACCAGCCCGGTGGCGAGGCAGGCATCCACCAGGTATTCTTCCACATAATATTGCTGCAGGTTGATGAAGGCGGGAAAACCGTGCCCCTCCTCGGCCAGCAGGTCGAAGCGGTACACGGTGCGATCGCGGAACAGCACCTCGCCCCGATTCCAGGTGACGCCCTTGTCCAGCATCCGCCGCCCGATGCCGAGCCGGTCGAAAATCTCCAGCGAGCGCTTGGCCATGCAGATCGCGCGCGAGCCGGTGCTGACGGTGTCGTCCTCATCGAGCACCAGCACGGGAATGCCGCGTTGCGCGAGGTCCAGCGCCGCCGTCAGCCCGACCATGCCCCCGCCCACCACCACCACGCGATGCCGCGTGCCGCCCACCGCGGGCGGCGGCGCGGCATAACGCGGGTAGCGATAGGTGGCCATCGGCGCGGCTCAGCCTTCCAGCGCGCGCCACATCTCCTGGTCGCGTTCGGCGGTCCAGATGCGCGGGCGATCGATCCCCTGGGCCTCGTCGAAGGCGCGGGAGACGTTGAACGGCATGCAATGGCGGAAGATCGCCCAGGCGCCGAAGCGCGGGGCCATCGCGTCCACGGTCTTGTGATAGATATCGCGCAGTCCCCAGCCGCGCGCGACCCCGTCCTTCACCAGGCCGAACAAGGTGGAGGTGAAGGCGTCCGTGTCGGCGAGCCCTTCCGCCACGTCGGCGCGGGTCAGCAGCGCGCGCCCGCGGCCCGGCACCATCTTCTCCGCACCCAGCGCGCGCAGCCGGCGCAACGTCTCGGGCCAGTCGGTAAAATGCGCGTCGCCGCAATAGGGGGCGGCGCCGAATTCCACCGTATCGCCGGCGAACAAGACCTTCTCCTTCGGCAACCAGACGATCGTGTCGCCCATGGTATGGGCGCGGCCGATCTGGATCACCTGCGCCTCGCGCGTGCCGAACCACAGCGACATCCGGCCGTGAAAGGTCATGGAGGGCCAGGTGAGGCCGGGGATACCCTCCCGCCCTCGGAACAAACGGGGAAAGCGGCCGATCTCGCTGTCCATGTCGGCCTGGCCGCGCTCGACGATCAGGTCGCGGGTGACGTCGGAACACACGATCTCGTGCGCCGGATAGCCGGACGCGCCGAGCACGCGCACCGCATGGTAATGCGACAGCACGATGCGGGTAACGGGCCTGGGCGTGACGGTGGCGATGCGGGCCATCACCTCGGCGGCCATCGCCGGGGTGGCCTGCGCGTCGATCACTGTGACGCCGTCGGGACCGACGATGACGCCGGAATTGGGATCGCCCTCGGCGGTATAGGCATAAAGCCCCGGACCAAGCTCGTCGAAGGAGACGGTCTTCTCGCCGAGATCGGCGGTGGAGGCGAAGTTGGCCATGGACGAAAACTCCCCTGAAATCGGCGCTCGCGGGGCGCAAAGCAACGTCGCTGTCAGCTTGCTGTCAAGGTTCGCAATCTAGAAAGCAGCGGATACGTTTTCCGTGGCGCGGCAAATTTGGTCGGGAACGGTCCTGGTCGGCGCCATGAAACAAAAAAAGTTGCCGAAGGGCATTCCTGTCTGCCGCAATCCGCGTTACACGACCTCCGCTGCGGGCCGGCGGCGCGATTCCGCCGTGCCGTCCCGCTCGGCCATATCAATGGAGAGTACGACCGTTATGAGAGCCAAACCCGCAATCCGCGAGGCCGACCCGGAAATCGTATCCGACGATTTCAAGCTCGAGGACTTCCTGCCGCACCGGCTGGCCGTCGCCGCCGCGCGGGTGAACCGCCTGATGTCGCACCGCTTCGAGGAAGCGAGCGGCGTCTCCATCCCCGAATGGCGCGTCCTCGCCGTGATTGGCCGCTTCGGCGTCCTGTCGCCGAGCGCGGTGGGCGACCGCACCACCATGGACAAGGTGAAAGTCAGCCGCGCCGCCGCCAGCCTGGTGGCCCGCGGCCTGCTCAAGCAGAGCCAGGATCCCACCGACGGCCGCGGCCGCCTGCTGCGCCTGACCCGCAAGGGCGCGACCGCCTGCCAGAACCTGATGCCGCTCGCGCACGGGATCGAGGAAGAACTGGCCCGCGGCCTCGGCCGCGCGGAATGGACCGCGCTGCAGAAGGCGCTGGTCCGCCTCGACCAGCACGTGATCGGCATCGAGGACCCGGACGCGGCCGAAGCCGCGGATTGACCTTCGTCATCCCTCCTCCCCGGCATCGGGGAGGAGGGATGCAATCCTGCCCCCCCTGCCCTCCCCCCTGCCCCCC
>JAKAZN010000133.1 GCA_021815835.1 Pseudomonadota bacterium | reverse complement strand
GCGCTCGCCGCCCCGCCGGCCGCCCCGCCGCCTGCTTCGCCGCCTGCTTCGCTCCCAGGGCCGCCGCAAGCCGCCCCGACCGCCGCAAGCCCGCCGAAATGACCGCGGCGCTTCCCTACCGCCCCAATGTCGGCGCCGTGCTGTTCGACGCCACGGGCCGCGTCTTCCTCGCCCGCCGCGCGGACCTGCCGAACGCGGAGGGCGCGGCCGGCGGCTGGCAGCTCCCCCAGGGCGGCATCGATCCGCACGAGGACCCGCGCGCCGCCATCCTGCGCGAGCTCGCCGAGGAGATCGGCACCGACCGCGCCGAGATTCTCGCCGAGCACCCGGACTGGCTCACCTACGACCTGGCGCCCGAGCTGATCGGCGTCGCGCTCGGCGGACGCTATCGCGGCCAGCGCCAGCGCTGGTTCGCGCTGCGGTTCACGGGAACGGACGCCGATATCCGCCTGGATCGCGACCCGCATCCCGAATTCGACGCCTGGCGCTGGGGGCGGCTGGCGGAACTGCCCGGCCTCGCGGTGCCGTTCAAGCGGCCGATCTACGAGGTCCTGGCACGCGATTTCGCGCGCTTCGCGGGGGGGTGAAAGGCCACGGGGCAGCACTCCCTGGCCTTTCATCCCCCCCCCGCCCGAGGATGCGCCGCGCGCCAAACCCGCAGCAGCGCCGTCTCATCGACCGACGTATAGCGTTGCGTGGTGGACAGGCTCGCGTGTCCCAGCAAATCCTGGATCGAGCGCAGATCGGCCCCCGCGCCCAGCAGATGGGTCGCGAAGGAGTGGCGCAGCGCGTGTGGCGTGGCGTGCTCGGGCAGCCCATGCGCGCGGCGGAACCGGCGCAGGCACAACTGCGCCACCCCGGGATTGAGCCGCTTGCCGTGCGCCCCCAGGAACAGCGGCGCGCCCGGCCGCCGGTCCGGGTGCGCGCGCAGCCAGGCGGCGAGCGCGGCGCGCACCGCCGGCAGCACCGGCACCAGCCGCTCCTTGTTGCCCTTGCCGCGCACCCGCAGCGCCTCGGTCCCCGCCGCGCTCGGCGCGTCGCGCACATCAAGCGCGAGCGCCTCGGCAATCCGCAGCCCACTGCCATACAGCAGCGAGAACAGCGCCGTGTCGCGCGCCGCCAGCGCCGGGGAGGCGGCGTCGTCGCCGATCTCGCCGGCGACCGCGAGCGCGTCCGTCTCGGTGAGCGCGCGCGGGACCGGGCGGGGCGCGCGCGGGCTGGTGACCAGGCGCACGGCGGGATTATCCACCCCGTGCCGGCGCGCGAGATAGCGGAAGAATCCGCGTACCGCGGCAAGCTCCCGCGCGCGGCTGGCGGCGGCCAGGCCGTCGGCGTGGCGCTGGGCGAGCCAGGCGCGGACATCGGCCGGGCGCAGCGCGCCGAGCGCGGCGAGATCGGGCTCGCCGCCCAAATGCTGGGTCAGGAACCCCAGGAACCCAGCCAGGTCGGCCCCATAGGCGACCAGCGTGAGCGCCGCCGCCCGGCGTTCGCCCCCGAGCCAGGCGAGATAGGCCACGCGCGCCTCCGCCCCCGTCATCGGCGACTCCGGCATCGGCGCCCCATCATCGGCGCCCCATCATGCGCGTCCCGTCAGCCGGCACGGTCCAGCGCCGCGCCAATGGCGCGGCCGAGGAAGGCGAGCGCGCCCAGCAGGCTGCCCGGCACGGTTTCGACCGGATACACCGGGGCCGGGGCGGCTCCAGTCGCCTCGGTTGCCGCCGCCGGCAAGGCGTCGCGGCGGGCGAGGGCCAGCAGGCAGGGCGGTCCGCCCCAGGGCACGCGCGCCAGCGCATCCCAGGCCGCGAGCCGCGCCGCCTCACCGTGCAGCAGCGCCGCGTGCGCCGCCGGCGCGCCCAGAAGCGCGTCCCGTCCGTCCAGCAGCCGCGCCACCATGCCGGGCGGCAGGATGCGCATCCGCGGCCGGTTTGGGTCGGGGCCCTCGGCCTCCATGCACAGCGCGGCGGCATCGAGGCCCAGCAGGCCGGGAAATGCCTCCGTCACGCATTCGGCCGGATCGGTGGCGGCCATCAGCGCCAGCACCGCCTCCTGCACCCGTCCCGTGAGGCCCGAGGCGACGCGTCCGGCGGCGAGCACCAAATCCGCCCGCGCGGCCATCGACGCGGCCGCGTCGCGGGCGCGGGCGAGCATCGCTGCCATGTGGTCGGCCAGCACATCCCCATGCACCCGCCGGGGCGGGGCCAGGCGGTCGTAGAGTCCGGGGTTCGCGGCGAGAAATCCGGGATGGGCGCGCAGGAAGGCGGCGACGCCCTCCGGATCGGCATCCGGGGTCGCGCCGCCGGACCGGGCGGCCGGCTCGGTCATGCGATCTTCAGCCCGGCCTTGGCCCAGTCGGCCAGGAACGCGGCCAGGCCCTTGTCGGTGAGCGGATGGTTGAAGAGCTGGCGCAGGATCGCCGGCGGCACGGTGGCGACATGGGCGCCGAGCTTGGCCGCTTCCACCACATGCATCGGATGGCGCACGCTGGCGACCAGGACCTCAGTCTTCAGGTAAGGATATTGGCGGAAGATGGTCATGATGTCGGCGATCAGGGCCATGCCGCTCTCGCCGATATCGTCCAGCCGGCCGACGAAGGGGGAGACGAAGCTCGCCCCCGCCTTGGCCGCGAGCAGCGCCTGGGCCGCGGAGAAGCAGAGGGTGACATTGACCATCGCGCCATCGTTCGTGAGATGCCGGCAGGCGCGCAGCCCGTCCGGGGTGAGCGGCACCTTGACCGTCACGTTCTTCGCGATGGCGCGCAGGATGCGCGCCTCGTGCAACATGCCGTCGTAATCGGTGGCCGCGACCTCCGCGCTGACCGGGCCGGGCACGATGGCGCAGATCTCGGCGATGACGTCGTGCATGGCCCGGCCGGATTTGGCGACCAGGGATGGGTTGGTGGTCACCCCGTCCAGCAGGCCGGAGGCGGCCAGCAGCTTGATTTCCGCCACATCCGCGGTATCGACGAAGAACTTCATGGGAACACTCCCTTTGCCGCTGCCGGATGGTCCCGACTCCGCTGGGGCCGGTTCTACACCCGGCCCGGCCCCGCCCGGAAGCGCCGGGGCGCGGCGTGTGCCGGTGCTGTTGCCGTACCCGTTTCCCGGTCCGTTCGACTATCTGGTGCCGGAGGGGGTCGATCCACACCCCGGCGATGTGGTGCCCGGGGACGTGGTCCTGGTGCCGCTCAATCGGCGCGAGGTGGTGGGCGTGGTGTGGGATCCGCCCGAGGAGGCCGCGCCGCCGCCCGCCGCGCGGCTGAAACCCCTGATCGCCGTGCTGGACACGCCGCCGATGCGGGAGGCGCTGCGGCGGTTCGTGGCCTGGATGGCGGCCTATGTGCTGGCCCCGCCGGGGGAAGTGATGGCGATGGCGCTGCGTGTGGTGGAGCGCGACGCGGCGCGGGCGGGGTGGTTGGCTGCTCCCGGCGCGGCGCCGGAGGCGGCGCGCCTGACGGACACCCGCCGGCGCGTTTTGTCGGTGCTGACGGACGGCGTGGCGCGGAGCACGGCCGATCTGGCGCGCGCCGCCGGCGTCGGGACCGGCGTGATCCGCGGCCTGGCCGCGTCGGGCCTGCTGGTGGCCGCGGGGTTGCCGGAATCGCGCCCGTTCATCCCACCCGACCCGGATCATCCCGGCCCCGCCCTCTCGGCCGCGCAGGCCGAGGCCGCGGCGGCGCTGCGCGCGGCGGTCGCGGCGCGCGGGTTTTCCGTTACCCTGCTGGATGGCGTCACCGGATCGGGCAAGACCGAGGTCTATCTGGAAGCCATCGCGGCGGCGCTGCGCGAGCGACGCCAGGCACTGGTGCTGCTGCCGGAGATCGCGCTGTCGTCGCAATGGCTGGAGCGCTTCGCCGCCCGTTTCGGCGTGGCGCCGGCGGTGTGGCATTCGGATCTGTCGCCGCGCACCCGCCGGATCACCTGGCGGGAAATCGCCGCCGGTCGCGCGCCAGTCGTGGTCGGCGCGCGGTCGGCGCTGTTCCTGCCCTTCCCCGATCTCGGCCTGATCGTGGTCGATGAGGAACACGAGACCGCGTTCAAGCAGGAAGAAGGCGTCGTCTATCACGCCCGCGACATGGCCGTGGTGCGCGCGCGCTTCGAGCAGGCGCCCGCCGTGCTGGTCTCCGCCACGCCCAGCCTGGAGACGGTGGCGAATGTCGAGGCCGGCCGCTATGCCCACCTGACCCTGCCACAGCGCCATGGCGGGGCGGCGCTGCCGTCCGTGGCGGCAATCGATCTGCGCGCCAATCCACCCGAGCGTGGGCGGTTCCTGTCCCCGCCTTTGGTCGCGGCGATCGGCGAGACGCTTGCGCGGGGGGAACAGGCGATGCTGTTCCTCAATCGCCGCGGCTACGCGCCGCTGACCTTGTGCCGCGCCTGCGGGCACCGGATGGCCTGCCCGCATTGCACCGCCTGGCTGGTGGAGCATCGCGCGCGCCGGCTGCTGCAATGCCATCATTGCGGCCACGCGGTGCCGATCCCCGAGACCTGTCCCGCCTGCGGCGCGGCGCACAGCCTGACCGCGGTCGGTCCGGGGGTGGAACGGATCACCGAGGAAGCCGCCGCCCTGTTTCCCGACGCGCGCCGGCTGGTGATGGCCAGCGACACGATGACCGGTCCGGACGCGGCGGCGCGGGCGGCGGCGGCGATCTCGGACCGGCTGGTCGATCTGATCATCGGCACGCAGATCGTCGCGAAGGGCTGGCATTTTCCTCATCTGACCCTGGTGGGCGTGGTGGACGCCGATCTGGGGCTGGGGGGCGGGGATCTGCGCGCCGCCGAACGGACCGTGCAATTGCTGCACCAGGTGGCGGGGAGGGCAGGGCGGGCGGAGGCGCCGGGGATTGTGTTGTTGCAGACGTTCTCTCCAGAGCATCCGGTGATGGCGGCGCTGGTGGCGGGCGATCTGACGGCGTTCCTCGCGCGCGAGGCGGAGGCGCGGCGGCCGGGATTCTGGCCGCCCTACGGGCGGCTGGCGGCGCTGATCGTGAGCGCGCCGGAGGCCTCGGTGGCCGACGCGCTGGCCGGCGCGCTGGGGCGGGCGGCGCCGTCGGGGCCGGGGATGGTGGTGCTGGGGCCGGCGCCGGCGCCGTTGTCGGTGCTGCGGGGGCGGCACCGGCGGCGGTTACTGCTGAAGACGCGGCGGGAGGTGGCGGTGCAGCCGGTGCTGCGGGCGTGGCTCGCGCGGGTGGCGGTGCCGCGGGGCGCGCGGGTGGAGGTGGATGTGGATCCGGTTTCGTTTCTATAGGTGGTAGTAAATAGCGGGCGGAGATGGCCCCGTTCCTTCGGACAGCCTGGCGGCCTCGACAGGCCAGATCCCGCTGTGATCGTCATCCCGATGGAGGTGGTGCGAGCGTCTCTTGCCGCCGCCGCGCAGCCTCACGGCGCCCTCCGCGCGTCCGCCCCGCCACCCTTCCGCAGCACCAGATTGTAATGCGTGAACAGTGGCTTCGCGATCTGCGGCACGCGCCGATCCAGCCCCAGCAGCCGGTCGCCCGCGCGCAGATTGGGCAGGGTGCGAAAGAACCGCAGCCGCTCGCGTCGGAACCCGTAGGGGCGGAAATGGCGGATCAGCGCGGCGGGAATGATGACCCGCTCGTGGCCCCAGGGATGGCCCGCCATGGTGGTGATCGTGGTGGTGCCGCGCAGCCGCAGCAGATGCAGTTGCAGCAGCGGGTTCCACGCGTTCGCCTCCGATATGACCAGCCGGCCGCCATCGGCAACCAGGGCGGCGACCCGCCGCACCACCTCGGCGCGCGGTTCCAGGTGATGGAACGCCTGCTCCATGTAGACGATGTCGAACCGGCCGAGATCATCGGCCGATGCGATCGAGTGCTTGAGGAAGGTGCAATCGAGGCTCCGCCCGCTCGCCCCCTCCAGCCACGCCTTGCGCGCCCGCGCGGTGGCGAGCAGCTCGTCCAGGATGTCCACCGCGACGACGCGCGCGCCGGCCAACGCGGCCCAGAGCGATTCGGTGCCGCAGCCGCAGCCGATTTCAAGCACCGAAGGTCGGTCGCCGGCGCGGATCAGCGCGATCAGTTCCTCGGTCTGGCGCGCGTACCAGTGCCGGAGATAGGGACC
>JAKAZN010000132.1 GCA_021815835.1 Pseudomonadota bacterium | reverse complement strand
CAGGGGCGCGGCGACCGTGCTCGCCATGATGGCGGGCGACGCACCTGGTTCGGAGGCGAAGATGACGATCCCCGGCACCGGGATCGACGGCACCGCGGCGACCGGGAGCGCGAAGAACGCCATCACGCCGGCGAGCAGCACGCCGGCGGCGAGCAGCGCGGTACCGATCGGGCGGCGGATGAAGGGTTCGGAGAAGCCCATGCGCTACTCCGCCGGATCGGCGAGCGGCGCGGGGCGCGGGCGCAGCCGGTCCAGGGCAAGATAGATCACCGGCGTCGTGAACAGGGTCAGCACCTGGCTGAGTACCAGGCCGCCGATGATGGCGATGCCGAGCGGGGTGCGCAGTTCCGCCCCCGCGCCCCGTTCCACCACCAGCGGCACCGCGCCGAACAGCGCGGCCATGGTGGTCATCATGATCGGGCGGAAGCGCAGCATCGCCGCCTCGGTGATCGCCGCCTCGGGCGAGAGGCCGCGCGTGCGTTCCGCCTCGATCGCGAAATCGACCAGGATGATACCGTTCTTCTTCACGATTCCCATCAGCAGCACGATGCCGACCAGGGCGACGACGGAAAACTCCGTGCCCGTCATCATCAGCGCGAGCAGCGCGCCGATGCCGGCCGAGGGCAAGGTGGACAGGATGGTCAGCGGATGGATCGTGCTTTCGTACAGCACGCCGAGCACGATGTAGATCACCACCAGCGCCGCGGCGATCAGCCAGGGCGTATCGGCGAGCGAGGACTGGAACTCCGCCGCCGCGCCCGAGAACGTGCCGGCGACCGTGCCGGGAATGCCGAGCGAACCCTCCGCGCGCGCGATCGCCTGCTCGGCGGCGCCGAGCGAGACGCCGGCGGCGAGATTGAAGCTGAGCGTGACGGAGGGAAACTGATTCTCCCGCGTGATGATCAGCGGTCCGTCGCGTTGCGTGATACGGGCGATGTTCGTCAGCGGAATCTGCGCCCCCGCGTTGGTGGCGGTCGCACTGGCCCCGGCGGTGGAGGTGCCGCTGACCGTGGCGCCCGGTCCGGACGCGACGGTGGCGGCGGCGCTCGCGATCCCGCCGGCCGGGACGTAGATTCCCGCCAGCGCCGCGGGCGAGGTCGCCATCCCGGGCGCGATCCCCAGCACCACGCGGTACTGCGCGTTCTGCGCATAGATGGTGGCGATCTGGCGCTGGCCGAAGGAATCGTAGAGCACGTTCTCGATCGCCGCCATCGTGACGCCGAGCCGGGATGCCGCGGCGCGATCGACATCGATATAGGTTTCCAGCCCCTGGTTCGCCTGATCGCTGGCGACATCGGCGAGCTGCGGCAGGGCACGCAGCGCCGCCTCGATCCGGCCCGCCCACAAGGTCAGATCGGCCTGGTTGGTGGCGGTCAGCGTGTATTGGTATTGCGTCGGCGAAACGCGCGACGACAGCGTGATGTCCTGCACCGGTTGCAGGTAGAAGGTCAGGCCGGGGATGCGCGCGAGCGAGGCTTGCAGCCGCGCGATCACCGCCCCGATCGCCGGGCGCGTGCCGATCGGGGTCAACACGATCGTCAGTTGCCCGGTGTTCGGCGTCGGGTTCGTCACCCCCGCGCCAAGCAGGGACGTGACGCCGGCAACGGCAGGATCGCGCCGGATCGCCGCGATCGCCTGGTCCTGCAAGCGCGCCATCGCATCGAGCGAGGCGCTTTGCCGCCCCTGGGTGACGGCCACGATCTCCCCGGTGTCCTCCTGCGGCAGCAGCGCCTTCGGGATCAACACGAACAGCGCGACGGTCAGCGCCACGGTGGCGGCGAAGATCGTCAGCATCAGCCACGCATGGCGCAGGCACCAGGCAAGGCCACGCCCATAGGCAAGGCGGGTGCGATCCAACGCGGCCTCGGCGGCGCGCGCGAGCCGGCCCGGATGCGCTTCCGCCGCCGGACGCAGCAGCCGCGCGCTCATCATCGGCGTGAGGGTCAGCGACACCACGGCGGAGATCGCGACAGCGACGGACAAGGTAACGGCGAATTCGGAAAACAGCCGCCCCACGATGCCGGGCATGAACAGCAACGGGATGAACACCGCGATCAGCGAAACGGTCAGCGAGACGATGGTGAAGCCGATCTGCTGCGCGCCAAGATAGGCCGCGCGCAAGGGCGTCTCCCCGGTCTCGATCACGCGCACGATGTTCTCGATCATCACGATCGCGTCATCGACCACGAATCCCGCCGCGACCGTCAGCGCCATCAGCGACAGGTTGTCCAACTGATAGCCGAGCTGGTTCATCACCGCGAAGGTGGCGATGATGGACAGCGGCAGCGCGACCGCCGGCACCAGCACCGCGCGCGGATTGGGCAGGAACAGGAAGATCACCAGCACCACCAGGAGCGCGGCGGTCACCAGCGTGATCTGCACGTCGCGGACCGACGCCTCGATGGTGCCGGTGCGATCCGCCACCACTTGCAGCGCGATCCCCGCCGGCAGCACGCCGCGCGAGCTTGCCAGCGCGGCCTCGACCCGGCGCACCGTGCTGACGATGTTCGCCCCGGGCTGGCGCTGGATATCCAGGATGACCGCTTGCTGGCCGTTGTAGCTGGCAAGCTGCTGGTTATCCTCCAGCCCCGAGGTGACGGTGCCGATCGCGGCCAGCCGCACCGGCGCCTGGTTGCGATAGGCAACGATCAGGCGCCGATACTCGGCCGGCTCGGTGATCTGGTCGTTGGCCCCCAGTGCATAGGCCTGGTGCGGGCCCTGCAGCCCACCCTTGGCCCCGGCCTGGCTGGCGTTGGCGACCGCGTTGCGCACGTCCTCCATGGAAATCCCGTAGGCGGCGAGCTGGACCGGGTTCACCGCGATGCGGATCGCCTTGCGCAGGCCACCCTCCACGGTGACCAGCCCCACGCCGGTCACCTCGGCGAGTTTCTGCAACAGCACGGTCTGCGCGACATTCGCCACCTGATCGAGCGGCAAGGTCTTCGAGGTGAGCGCGATGGTCAGGATCGGCGCGTCCGCCGGGTTCACCTGGTTATAGACCGGCGGATATTGCAGATTGGGCGGCAAGGTGCCGGACGCGGCGTTGATCGCCGCCTGCACATCCTGCGCCGCGGTGGTCTGCGGCATGGTCAGCGCGAAGCGCAACGTGATCGTGCTGGTGCCGAGGCTGGAGACCGAGTTCATCGCCTCCATCCCCGCGATCTCCCCGAACTGGCGTTCCAATGGCGCTGTGATCAGCTTGGAGACGGTATCGGGCGAGGCGCCGGGCAGCCGCGTGACGATCTGAATGGTGGGAAAGTCCACCTGCGGCAGCGATGAGACCGGCAGCGCGCGATAGCCCAGCACCCCGAGCAGCAGCACCGCGATCGCGAGCAGCGAGGTCGCCACCGGGCGGGCGATGAAGGGCGCGGAGATGTTCATTTGGCGGGGCTTGCCGCCGCTTGCGGCGCGACGATCCGTATTGTCGCGCCGTCGGTCAGCCGCGCCGTGCCCTCGGTGACCACCTGTTGGCCGACGCTCAGGCCCTGCGTGATGACCGCCGCGTCAGGCGATTGGTAGCCGATCGTGACCGGCTGCATCGTCACCTTCGGCAACGCCTTGGACCCGGCGGCGGCGGGCTGCACCAGATAGACGAAGCTGCCTTGCGGACCTTGCTGCAACGCGACCGGCGGCACCGTCACGGCTGCCTTGATGATCCGCGCGCGCAGCCGGATATCGACGAAGGCGCCGGGCCAGAGATCATGGCGCGGATTGGGAAAGGTCGCCTTCAAGGTCAGCGTGCCGGTCGATGCGTTCACCGCGTTGTCCAGCACCGCGAGCACGCCCTGATCGAGCACCGTCGCGGTCGCCGGATCGCCCTGCGCGGTTGCCAGCACCGGCACCTTCCCGGCGCGGCTCGCGGCCTGGATCTGCGGCAGGTCCTGTTGCGGCAGGCTGAACTGCACGGAGATCGGCTGCAAGGTGTTGATGGTGACGATCCCGCCGGTGAGGTTGGGCGAGACGATATTGCCGGCATCGATCTGCAGGATGCCGGTCCGTCCGGCGATCGGCGCGCGGATATCGGTATAGGCCAGATTGATACGGTCGGTGCGGATCGCCGCCTGATCCTGGCGCACCAGCGCCCGATCCTCCGCCGCGGTCGCCGCCGCGGTCGCGGCCTGCTGCTTCGAGGTGTAGTTCTGCTTCACCAGGCTCGCATATTGCCGCGCCTGGAATTCGGCGTTGGCAAGGCTCGCCTGGTCCTGCGCGAGCTTCGCCTCCGCCAGCGCCAGCGCGGCCTGGTAGGGCGCGGGATCGATTTCGGCGAGGGGCTCGCCCGCCGTTACGTCCTCGCCCTGATGGAACAGCACCTTGAGCAGCGGCCCGGTGACCATCGGCTGCACCGTCACGGTGCGATAGGGCACGACGGTGCCGAGCGCATCGAGATAGACCGGCACGTCGGCGATCCGCGCGGCGGTGGTTTCCACCAGCACCGGCGGCGCGGCCGCCGGCCTGGTCGTGCCGCCGCCGCCGATCAGCCGCCACGCCACGACCCCGCCCAGGACCGCGACGATGCCGATGCCGATGATGCGCCCGGTTCGTGCCATGAAGCCTAATGTCCCTGGTTGCGCGGCCATTCCCAGCCGCCGCCGAGTGCCTTGTAGAGATTGACCGCGGCATCGAGCCGCGTGAGCCGCGCCGTGATCAGCGTGTTCTGATCGGACAGCAAGGTCTGCTCGGCGTTCAGCACCGTGCCGATATCCACCGTGCCGGCTTGCAGCTGCGCCTCCGCCGCCGTCAGCGCGGCGCGGGCGCGATCGACGGCGCGCGCCTGCAACGCCTCCTGGATGGTCGCGTAGTGCAGCGCGGTCAGGGTGGTTTCGACGTCGGAGAACGCGGCGACCACCGCCGCCTCGTATTGCGCGACCAGTTCGCGATAGGTCGCGCGATCGACGCGGAGGGTGGCGAGCAGCGCGCCGCCCTCGAAGATCGGCTGGGTTACCGAGGCAGCGGCCGACAGCAGCGCGGAGCCGGGCGAGATCAGCGCCTCCAGCGCGGCGCTCTGCCAGCCCGCCGAGCCGGTCAAGGTGACGGTGGGAAAGAAGGCGGCGATCGCGGCGCGCACATTGGCGTTGGCGGCGATCAGGTTGGCGGTGGCCTGGGCGATGTCGGGCCGGCGGGCCAGGATCTGGTCGGGCAGGCCGGGGTGGATCAGCGGGGCGTGGATCGCGCGCAGCGACCCGCCCTGGACCGCCATGAATTCCGGCGCCTGGCCCGTCAGCGTGCCAAGCGCGATCACCTGCTGGCGATAGAGCGATTGCAGGTTGGGGATCGTCGCCGCCTCGGACGCGACCAGGGCGGCCTGCTGGGCGACGGTCTGCGCGTCGGTGACGCCGACGGCGAGCTCGGCGCGCAGCTGCGTGAGCAGGCCGCGCGCGGCGGTCAGATTCTGTCGCGCGGTCGCCAGCAGGTCGGAATCGGCCAGCGCCTGGAAATAGGTGGTGGCGACGGCGGCTTCCTCGGTGAGCGTGACGGTGGCGATGTTGAAGCGCGCGGCATCGGCGTTGGCCTCGGCGGCGCGCAGGGCGTCGCGGTTCTTGCCCCAGAAATCGAGCTCGTAGGAGGCCTGGAAATTCAGCGCGAAGCGGCGCGTGTCGATGTTCTTGGCAGCCCCAGTGCTGCCGGGGCCGGATTGGGAGAAGCTGCCGCTGCCACCCGCGCTCAGGCTGGGCAGCAGCGGCGCGCCGGCGCCGAGCACCTGGGCGTTGGCGATTTCAAGCTGCGCGACGGCGACGCGGAGGGAGAAATTGCGGGTCCGGGCGGCGGCGATCAACGCGCTGAGCTCGGGCGAGCCGAAGTCGCGCCACCAGAGGGCATTCGGCGCGGCTTCGGGCGTGGCCTCGGGCGTGGCGTCGAAGCGCGCGGGCACCGGCGGGCGGGGGGCGCGAAAGGCGGGGCCGACCTGGCAGGCCGCCAGCAGGATGCAGGCGGCGATCGGGACGGCGCGCAATCGGCGCATGGGTGGCGTCATCCGCACGGCGTCACGGCCCCGATCCCTGCTGCGGTCGCGGGGGACCTATCACGGCGGCGGTGCGGCGGACACTGGCCGGGCCAGGGGCGGGCCAGGGGCGGGCCAGGGGGC
>JAKAZN010000131.1 GCA_021815835.1 Pseudomonadota bacterium | reverse complement strand
CGACAAGCCCGCCCGCACCCTGATGATCGCGGACGCCGGCATCGGCATGGACCATGACGAGCTGATCGCCCATCTCGGCACCATCGCGCGCTCCGGCACCGCCGCCTTCGGCGCCGCGCTGGCGGACGCGAAGCCCGAGGACCGGCCCAACCTGATCGGCCAGTTCGGCGTCGGCTTCTATTCCGCCTTCATGGTCGCCGACCGCGTGGAGGTCACGTCGCGCAAGGCCGGCACCGATCACGCCTTCCTCTGGTCCTGCGATATCGGATCCCCTGGGGCCGCCGATCACGGCCGCTTCACCGTCGCCCCCGCCGAGCGCGCCGCCGCCGGCACCAGCATCGTGTTGCATCTGAAACCGGACGCCGAGGAATACCTCGACCCGATGCGCCTCGAGACGATCGTGCGCAAATGGGCCGACCACATCACCCTGCCCATCACCATCGCCCAGGACGGCAAGGAGCTCGCCGCCAACGAAGGCACCGCGCTCTGGCGCAAGCCGCGCGCCGAGATCACCGAGGCCTCCTATCACGAATTCTACCGCCACCTGGGGCACATGTTCGACACGCCCTGGGCCATTTTGCACTGGCGCGCCGAGGGCCTGACCGAGTTCACCGCCCTGCTGTTCATCCCCGGGTCGCGCCCGTTCCGGGTGCTCGACGAGGAACGGCAGTCGCAGATCCGCCTGCATGTGCGGCGGATGTTCATCACCGACAAGGCCGAGCTGCTGCCGTCCTGGCTGCGCTTCGTCCAGGGCGTGGTGGATACCGAGGACCTGCCGCTCAATGTCTCGCGCGAGATGTTGCAGGCCACGCCCGTGCTCGGCCGCATCCGCAAGGCCCTGGTCGGGCGCGTGCTGGGCGAGCTGAAGACCCGCGCGAAGGAAGACACCGACTACGCAAGCTTCTGGGAGAATTTCGGCCCGCTGCTGAAGGAAGGCATCTGGGAGGATTCCGAACATCGCGCCGAGCTCGCCGCGCTGGCGCGCTTCCGTTCCGCCGCGACCGAGGCCCCGATCTCGCTCGCCGCCTACATCGAAAAGATGGCCCCCGGCCAGGACGAGATCTATTATATCGTCGGCGATACGATCGAGGCGCTGCGCCATTCGCCCCAGCTGGAAGGCTTCCGCGCCCGCAACCAGGACGTGCTGCTGCTCGCCGACCCGATCGACGCCTTCTGGCCCGACCGGCTGGCGAGCTTCGAGGGCAAGCGCCTGGTCAGCGTCACCCAGGCCAGCCCGCCGGAGGCGGGCGACCTGCCCGATATCTCGGTCCTGACCGCGGCGATGAAGACCGCGCTCGGCGACGCGGTCGCGGATGTGCGCGCGACCGGGCGCCTGACCGACAGCGCCGTGGTGCTGGCCGCCGGGGCCGGCGGTCCCGATCTGCAGATGCAACGGATGCTGCGCCGCTCGGGCCGCGGCGGGCCGACGCCGCCGCCGGTGCTGGAGGTCAATCCGCGCCACCCCGCGATCGCCGCGCTCGCCGCGCGCGCCGGCGAGAGCGAAACGATCCGGCGCGCGGCGGCAACCCTGCTCGATCTCGCGCGCGTGGCGGAGGGCGACCTGCCGGGCGATCCGGCCGGCTTCGCGCGCGCGGTGACGACGCTGCTGGCGGGCAGCCTCGGCTCGTAAGTCAGTCGCCGAAGCGGAACGCCTTGCCCACCGCGCCCGGTGCGACCATCGGTTCGCCGAACGCGCGCACCAGCGCGCCCAGCGCGCGCCAGCCGGTGCAATGCGCCGGCACGATCGTGGTCAGGCCGAAGCCGCCCAGATCGCGCACCGTTTCGGCAATGATCGCCTCGTTCTCGCCCGACAGGTGGAACCCGCCCATCACCGCGTGCAGCGTATCGTCCGGGAACGCGTCCCGCGCCGCGTGCAGCACGTTGACGATGCCGGCATGCGAGCAGGCGGAGAACACCACCACCCCCTTGCCGCGCACCCGTGCCGCGACGAAACGCTCGTCCATCAGCAGCGGATCGGGGATCCATCGCCCGTCCGGCGCCCGCCGCACCTGGCCGGGCAGGCCGCGTTCGTAGGCGGTGCGGCGCGGGATTTCGCCGCTGAGGTAGAACCACCCCTCCAGCGGCGCCCGCGGCGTATCGGCCACCACCGGGGTCGCGCCATGCGCGGCCAAGGTCTCGGGCGTCGGGATGAAATCCATCGGGAACACGCCGCCATCCGACTGGCTCATGCCGCGCTCGGCGAACATCCCGGGATGCAGGTAGCAGGGCACCGCGCGCCCGTGATTCGCCGCCGAGATCAGGTCGAAGGCGGCCAGCAGCCCGCCGGCGTGGTCCCAATGCCCGTGCGAGAGCACCACCGCCTCGATCGCCGCGAAATCCACCCCGAGCCTGCTGCCGTTCCACCCCACGGCATCGCCGAGCGGCCCGGCATCGAACAGCAGCCGCCGCGTGGCGCCGCCGATCGTGGCCGACAGCACCAGCGAAAGCCCGTGATTGGCGCAGCACATCGCCGCGCCCGAGGCGCGCAGCATCCCCGCGCGCCGCAACACCTGCTGCTCGCGCGCCACGAAAGGCGGCGCGGAGGACAGCGTGTCGGTGACGTTATCGACCAGCACCTGCACGTCCAGCCGATCCAGCTCCAGAATACTGTCCATGCGCGGTCCCTACGCGCCGGCCAGGGCGGGCAGCACCTCGGCGCCGAACATCTCGAGCTGCTCCATCGCCAGCGCATGCGGCGTGCCCGGCAGATGCGTGCCGATGCAGAAATAATTCACCCCGAACCGGCGGTTCAGCGCCAGGATCTGTTCCGTCACCTGCGCCGGCGTGCCGAGCAGGAAGCGGTCGGCGGCCAGCGCCTCGAATTCACGGTCGAAATGATCCTCGGCCGGCATGGCGCGGTCCTGGCCCCAGGCGCGGTAGGATTTGTATTTCGCCTCCAGCGCCGGGCGGGCGACGCGCAACGCTTCCTCCCGCGTCGGCGCGAGGAACACTTCGCGCGCCATCGGCAGTTCCGCGGGAAACGCCTTGCCATGCGCGTCGAGCTCGCGCCGGTACAGGATCATCTGCCGGTCGAGCGTCTCCAGCGTGTTGTGCGGATTGACGAACCAGGCATCGGCCAGCCGGGCGGCCCGGCGGATGCCGCGATCGGCGTTGGCGCCGATCCAGATCGGCGGCATCGGGCGTTGCAGCGGCTTCACCGAACAGCGCGCGTGGTCCAGGGTGAAATGCGTGCCGCGCAGGGTCACCTCGTCCTCGGTCCACAGCCGGCGGATCGCATCCAGGTTTTCCTCGAAGCGCGGCCCCGATTCCTTCAGCGTGGTGCCGAAGGCCTGGAACTCCACCTCCCGGTAGCCGATGCCGGCGCCGAAGATCAGCTTGCCCCCGCTCATCACGTCCAGGCTGGCCAGCTGTTCCGCCAGATCGAGCGGCTTGACCAGCGGCAGCAAGGTCACGCCCGTGATGATCCGCAGCCGCGGCGCGATCGCCGCGACCTGCGCGAGGAACGGGATCTGTTGCAGCATCTGCCAGGGATGCGCGCTGTAGTGCTGGGCGCGGGCGAGGCCGTCGAAGCCCAGCGCCTGCGCCCGGCGCACCAGTTCTAGGTCGAACCGGTGCCCGGCCTCGATATCCTCGTCCTGGCGATACTGGCCGCGCAGGATCAGGGCGAATTTCATCCGCGCTCCCTCCCTTGCTACGTTTCCCTACGTGCCGAGCTCCGTCCCCGTCAGCGCCTCGGCCACCCGCGCCATCTCGGTATGATCCGCCCCCGCGCCGAACATCGCGAGCGCCGCGCCGATCGTCTCCTTGCACAAGGCCGAAACCGGCGCCGGCGTCCCGGTCTCGCGCGCCACCTGCATCGCGATCGAGATATCCTTGTCGAGCAGTCCCATCGTGAACCCGGCATCGAACGACCGCGACAGCACGAACTGCTTGAACTTCTTCTGCGTGGAGTTGTTCATCCCCGTCGCCGCGTTCAGCACGTCCACCATCACCGCGGGATCGAGTCCAAATCGTTGCCCGATCAGCAGCGCCTCGATCCCGATCAGGAAGCCGCCGGCGGAGACCAGGTTGTTCAGCGCCTTCATCGCCTGGCCCGCGCCGACATCGCCGCAGCGCAGCACCTGGCTGCCCATCGCCGTCAGCGCCGGCATGGCGCGCTCGATCGCCGCCGGATCGCCGCCCGCCATGATCGCGAGCTGCCCGGTCTTCGCCCGCGGCACCCCACCGGAAACGGGCGCGTCGATCAGGACCCCGCCCAGTTCCGCGACCCGCAACGCCAGCTCCCGCGTGACCGAAGGCACGCCCGAGCTCATCTCCACCACCACCGTGCCCGGCCGCATGCCGGACAGGATGTTGTCGTCGCCGCCTTCCAGCACGGTCCGCACGATCGCGCTGGTCGGCAGGATCGTCACGATCACGTCCGATCCGGCGGCCAGTTCGCGCAACGTATCCGGCGCCGATCCGCCGATCTGCTGGACGAAATTATGCGCCACCTCGCGGCGCGAATCGTTGACCCGCACCTCGAAGCCCGCGGCCACCAGACAGGCGGCCATCGGCCAGCCCATGTTGCCGATGCCGACGAAACCAATGCTCGGCTTGCTCATTTGGAGTCGACTTCCTTGAACACCTCGGTCGCGATCTTGAACGCCTCCAGGCAGGCCGGGATGCCGCAATAGGCACCCGTCTGCAACAGGATCTCCTTGATCTCCTCGCGCGACACGCCGTTGGTCAGCGCGGCCCGCAGATGCAGCCGCAATTCGGCGCCGCGATTGAGCGCCACCAGCATCGCGATATTCACGATCGAGCGGGTCTTGCGCGGCAGGCCCGGCCGGGTCCAGATCGCGCCCCAGGCCATCTCGGTGGTCAGTTGCTGGAACGCCGCGTTGAAATCGTCCGCGCGCGCGATCGAGCCATCCACATACTCCGCGCCGAGCACTTCGCGCCGTACCGCAAGCCCCTTCTTGAACAGATCAGACTGATATTCCGGACGGTCGGGCAGGTCGGCCATGATGTTCCCCCTCGTTCTGGCACCGGGCGCGGACCCTAGAGATTGCCAGCCGGCCCGGCAAGCTGGTTGACTGAACCCAACCCACCGGGAAGGAGACGCGGCCATGACCCAGATCACCTACGAGGTGCTTGCCCTGCGCTACGGCATCTTCGACGGGCGCAAGCAGTTCCAGAACTACATCGTGCCCGACGATCACGCCGCGCCGGACCCGCTCGATTTCTTCGTCTTCGCCATTCGCGGCCCAAGGGAATCGACAACGCCGCGCACGATCGTGATGGATACCGGCTTCAACGCGGCCTCGGCGAAGCGGCGCGGGCGCGAAATCATCTGCACCCCCGATGTCGCGCTGCGCAACGCGGGGATCGAGCCCGCCACGGTGAAGGACGTCGTGCTGACGCACATGCACTGGGACCATGCCGGCGGAATGGAATATTTCCCCGCCGCGACGTTCCATATCCAGGCCGAGGAAATGGCCTATTGCACCGGCCCCTGCATGTGCCAGCCCTTCCTCCGCCGTCCGTTCGACGTGGAGGATGTGCAAAGCGCGATCCGCGCGCTGTACGCGGACCGGTTGCGGGTGCACCAGGGAACCGTGGAACTCGCCCCCGGCGTCACCTTGCACCTGATCGGCGGGCACTCCGGCGGCATCCAGGCGATCCGCGTGCCGACCGCGCGCGGCTGGGTGGTGCTCGCCGGGGACGCGGTGCATCTGTGGGGCAATATCCGCAAGCGCAATCCGTTCCCGGTCGTCGTCGATGTCGCGCGGATGCTGCGCGGATTCGATACGATCGAGGGCCTGGCCGACGGCCCGGACCACGTCATCCCCGGCCATGATCCGCTGATCCTGCACCGCTTCCCCCCGCTCGGGACCAACCGGGAAATCGTGCAGCTGCATTTGCCGCCGGTGGGCTAGGATCACGTTTCAAGGAAGGTCGATCCGTCGCGGTCGGCGTGCGTGGCGGAGGGCCACGGAGGTCGCGGAGACGCCACCCCAGCGGTGCGCCATCGACCGCCGACGGGCCACCTTGGATGCGGATTTCCTCCCGACCGGTCGACGGGGACTTCCAAGCCTGTGCCCAGGGTGGGCCGGGCCGAGGGTGGGCCGGGCCGAGGGTGGGCCGGGCCGAGGGTGCCCGGCGCGCC